>JAESQZ010000101.1 GCA_016764955.1 Deltaproteobacteria bacterium
CGCTATTGGCGTACTACTGTCCCAGAGTCGCTGGGGTATTGTCTCGTTCGTATTTTGCCTGCTTTTTTTGTTCCCAGCCAAACGAATTGCCTTAGCAATTCTCGCATCTGCAGGTCTTTTATGCGCCAGTCTAATCACGACAGACTTAAGCACCTTGTTGGATTCTAATACCTATTGGGCCAAAATCGAGCTTCTTCAAAACTTCCCTGCTCTTTTTAGCAAACATTGGATTAGTGGAATCGGAGCTGGCTCTTTGGCACTCGAATATCATCAAACTATTCAGCCAAACTTCGAGGCTATCTCGCTATTTAGCACACAGTATATCGTCACACATTTCGAAAACTTAACCCTTCAAACCTTTTTGGATCACGGACTTTTTAAGGGGCTAATTATTGCAGGCTTAGCGCTATGGGCTCTCGCCAAAGTTCTTAAAAATTCCCGGCCATTGGCTGTGATTTTGTTATTTGTTTGGCTTGCTGATGCTTCAGACTTTTCTTTTGAGTCTGGAGCAATGCTTTTTCTGTGCTCACTAACACTCGCGTTAGTTCCAAACCAATCAAGTTGGCAGTTCAACGTGGCTAGGCTAAGCAAGCAGTGGGCATTAGTCTGCATCCTGGGTTTAGCCTTTTGCCCTACTTGGCTGCTAGCTGGCCCAAACTACTTAAACCCTAGGCATAGTTATGCTCAGGCCATATTAGCCTATCGAAATGGAGATTGGGATAAAATCGAGCCCTGGATCCAATACACGCTGCACCGAAGACCCGTTCACTATAATTCTCATCTTACGCTAGCAAGAGCTTATCGAGATATCACTGGCTACCAACTTGCCATTGCTTCTAACCCAGGAGCATTCAAAACACTCTTGGAAGAAAGCAAAAATCCCAAAATCATTCCTATCGAAACAAAAGCAGCTTTAGAAATATTAATTAAATGGCACATCAAGCATAAAGAGCCCAGCATGGCCCTAAGTGCCTTAATTAAGCTTCTCAACGGGCGTTCTCCCAAGGGCAAAGAAGCCATTTGGTTGGCTGAAATTCGAACGTTTCAACAAGGCATCAAAAAAACTCTTATTGAAAGCAATGATTGGCATTTAGAACTTCAAGACCCATGCCCCTTTGTTCGATGGCGCATGCATCACTTGAGATATTCATTAGGAGCGAAAGAGGCTCTAAGCGAGCTTGAACAAACCCGTGACTGCCTCTTAAACCCAGAGCTATTAAGAGCGGATCTCCTAATCGGTATGGGTGAATATGCCCGCGCCATGCAAATCATCCGAGGGATTTGGCGGGCAAACCCAAGCGATGCTTCTATCCGATCAAGATATCTAAGTTTGGAAAAAGCTCTTACGCCTAAGTAGCTAAAATAGCATTCGAGTTGATTTAGTCTCCCTAGGTATCTTAAAATATGACAAGGAGGGGGCTCGTCCCAAGTTGTATATGACAAACAAAGGGTTTACACTGATTGAGCTAGTTTTAGTAATCGCGATTTTGGGAGTGTTGGCCGTCGCAGCTCTACCAAATCTTTTTAGCGTGTCCCTTGCTTCTGCACGTACAAATGCAATGAACGCAACTGTAGGAGCAGTGCAAACTGGTATTACCATGTATGGTGCTAACCAGATCGCTGCTGGTAGTGCGCTTTCATACCCAGCAGACTTAGATGGTATTACCGGAACATCTGGCGGTGTACTAGCTGCTGGAATCACCCCGCTTTTCACGAGTGTTACCCATCATGGTATTAGCGGGCACTGGTTCAAGCTGGCTGATGGAAGCGGTACAAAACGATATGCTTTTGACACAGACGGAAACGGAACTTATGCCAGCGGCAGTGATATTTGCTTCCAATATACTGTTGCCACTGGAACATATCTTCAATTTACCTGTCCATGATGCAAAAATTGTCATGCCAGCGAAGGCTGGCATCCAGTCCAAAGTTTAGACATATTCTGGATACCAGCCTTCGCTGGTATGACAAAAAAGGCTTCAGCCTAGTCGAAGTTGTCATGGTGCTTGGGATCCTTGGGGTCTTAAGCATTTCAGCTATCGTCTATGCCCCCTCCTTAGACCGAACCCGCCTCGAAGTAGCCGCTCGCCAAGCCCTCTCTGATATTGAATTTGCCAAACAAAATGCCTCTATTACAGGCGTTACTTCAGGTGTCCAGTTTGTGAGTGGTGGCAATTACACAGTCTATCAAGGCAGCACTGCCATGCCTCTTACAGATCCTGCCAGCAAAACTGACTTAATCGTCAATGTTTCAACCAAATACCCAAACGTATCTCTCAGCAATAATCTAACTGTTGAGTTCAACTCATTAGGAGCACCAACAACGGGCGGTGGTAGCAGCGTCACTCTGACAAGCGGTGCTGAAACACGTACGATCACCATTACAGCCAATACTGGCAAGCTGGTGCTACAATGAGGGGATTTTCCCTCATAGAATCTGTCTTAAGCATGACGATTATTGCAGCCGGCTTTATTGGTATTGTGACAGCTTTTCAAGGCAGCGCCCAAAGCTCGTTACTGGCAGACCAAACTATCACAGCGACCTATCTGGCCTCTGGAACGCTTGACCGAATTTTCGCACGCCGAGACACTAATGGCTACACCACCACCGTGGCTTACATCAACGCCGAAAACTATGATCAAAATCCAGTGTCTGGCTTTTCCAACTATGTTCTAACCGCTACAGCATTAGAAGTTGATCCTGATGCAGATGCTGGAAACGATGATTTCTTAGATAGCAGCCCCAGCTCCGGATATGCACGGGTGACAGTCTCAATTAGTTGGGACAGTGGCGCAAGAAGCATATCACTGGCCAGTTTGATTACGGATTATTAGAAATGAACATTAATTTTGTCATGCCAGCAGAGGCTGGCATCCAGAAAAGGCCGCCAGATAAAGTGGATGCCACCCTTCGCTGGCATGACAGTGCTGGCTCAAAGGGTTTTTCAACGATAGAACTTGTCTTAACCATTGGGATATTGGGACTTTTGGCGCTCACTTTAGCGCCTGGCATGGATTCGGCCGTTGATAGCTATAATCTTTTTGCCACACGACGCCAAAGCATTACTGATATTCGGGCTGGACTCGAACGCATGTCACGCGAAATTCGCCAACTTCCATCCACATCAGAAATTAATATTAAGACTTCTAATCGTTTTAAGTTTGGGCTCCCAGTAGGCACCGATATTGATTACCAGCTGAGCGGAAACAATATCACCCGTAATTCAGATATTCTGATGTCTGGCATTAGCACATTAAGCTTTGGTTATTTTGACGGAAACGAAACATCAGTCGGAAATGCGGCAAGCTTTAGATATGTTCAAATTGAAATCACAACGACTGCCGGCGTCTCTTTCCGAGCACAAGTAGCATTGATTAACGCGAGCGGAAGCTATTACACAGGATTCACACAGTCATGAAAGGTTTCTCTGTACTTGGAGCCATTATGGCAGTCGCTGTTGCAGGTGTTCTAGCACTTACAATACCCGTCATGGTTGGACAAAACCAAGATTTACGCACCACGCATCTTCAATCTATGCAAGCCTTTTACTCAGATCGCGCTGGTCTCGAATTTGCTCAAAGACAAATCCGCCAAGGAGGTAACCCAGAAACCATACCAGCCCGAAGTTTTGCAGGCGCTGCTTGGTCCTTTATGCGTGCCAGCAGTCAAGTCCAATCATCCACGACCATCGGAAGCGCTGCTACCACACTCCTAATGACAGATCCAAACTCTCCTGGCTCGGGGGATGAAGCTGACTATCTTAGCGTAGATATCAGCAGTGCCTCTATATCGGCAGGAAAAGATCTTAAAAACGTCACGCTTCAAAAGAATGCTGAAACACCTTCCAGTATCACCATCTCCTCCATGCAAATTAGTTGGACAGGTAGCTCGGGCTCAGGTGTTACACAAATTCGAATCGGCAACACTAATTACTATTCTGGCAATGCCAGCGCTGGCCCCTCTGGAACAACATTTACATTAAGCCCATCCTATACCCTATCAGACACCTCAGTTTATAATATCTCTCGTATACGTTGGGATAGCATTTCGACGCCAACGACTATTACAATCAAATTCAACTTGTCTGACGCAAGCAGTAAAACGGTGAACATTGTACTTTGAACGCTAAAAAAACACCCCCTTTCGCATCTTGAGACCCCGATCCAGCATCTTTTGGATTTGATTCTTGGTCTGATCAACATACGAATCCACTATTGATTCATCTTCGCGCCCAGTGCCATGAAACCACATCGGCTTGCCAATATGTATATGGTATCTAACTGGCAGTGGGAACGGCAGAATTTGTGGAAACACAATAGGAAATCCAGTTGGCGCACCCAACCACTTACCCAAACGCGATAACTTTGCGATAGCAGGCGCTTGATCTTCGGCACCCACCAATGCCACTGGCAATATCGGCGCTTTCATTTTGAGAGCCAATCTCGCAAAACCATGACCAAAGTCTGTGAGCTGATATCGGTCTTTATAAAGCTTTGAGATACCCCGAACGCCTTCCGGAAATACCATCACAGCTTCTTCACGGCGCAGTAGCTCCTCGCAAGCACTCGGCTCCCCAACCACGGTTCCGCCTCGAGCAAAGAGCGTGTTAACAAATGGTAGCTCTGCACTCCAACGCTCCGCCATCCCTCGAAGAAGCCTAGGCTTTTGGAGTTCTAGCATAAAAGCCATCCCAATCATTAGGCCATCAAAAGGCAATTGGCCGGAATGATTGGCAACCACAATCACACGACCCTCTGGAATATTCGAGATACCATAGGTTTTACAGCGAAAGTAACTTTTATAGAGCCAATGAAAAATTGGCATAAGCGGCTTCACGCTCTGAGGATCACAACCAAAGGGATCGACATGAAATGAATTAAGATTCTGCTGCGACAAAGCCTGCGTGCGTTGCTCTAATTTTGGGCTCATAACTGTTATTTCAACCAACGAAAGGTTTTGTCTGTGCCAAGATGCGCTCGAGTCTCTACACTAGGTCAGCCTCATCTTATATCAGCCAGAGCCAACACGGGTTCAAAGCTATTTTACAATGACGATGACTACGAATCCTATCTAGAACATTTGATAGATCTAGCCTCTCAAGAAATTATTAACCTCTACGGTTTCTGCCTCCATCCTAAAGAGCTTAGGCTCTTGTTAACACCTAAGCATTTTTCTATTTCTCGCGTCATGCAACGCCTTAATGGAAGTCATACACGACGGATCAACCAACGTCGTAGCAGAAGAGGAGCATTATTTAATGGGCGTTTTGAATCAAAACTTCTTGAAGAGGATCAAGTTATTGAAATCTTAAGAAACATTCATCTATGGCCTGTTCGAAAAGGCCTTTCTAGAAGGCCGGAAAGCTACTCTTGGAGTTCTCATAGAGCCTACTTAGGACTTGAAAATGATTGGGAGGAGGCTCTATCCAGTCATGCAATATTCGAATATTTTTCAGACTCACTGAATGTTTCACGCAAAGCTTTTGCGCGCTATATTGAATCCGCAGCACTTGAAAGTGAAGTGCCAACTCTAGGCATGCTCGAAACGTCAGCACCCAACAAATCTAAGTTCAAAAGGCGCCTGTCACTATCTGCATTAGCCAAGCGAATTGGTCTACTGCTCAATATTGAAGCTAAATTACTCTCAAGCAATTCAAGACGACAAGAGCTTGTCATGGGAAGAAGGCTTTTTGCTACGACGGCCGTAAAAAATGCAGGTTGGAGCATCACAGGTGTCGCTTATTTCTTAAACCGTGATAAAGCTCAAGTAAGTCGCCTGGTATCACAAGGTATCGAATTGTTCACAAAAAATGAATCATTTCGTGTATTAATAAACTCAATATGAAGGCATTTGTTAACCTAAAAGCCCTTTTAAGTAATTTAGAACGAGTCAAGAATCTTGCAAAGGGCTTTCAAACTGTATGCATGATCAAGGCTAATGCCTATGGGCATGGCGCCATCAAAATCGCTCAAACCTTGGAAGCAAACGGCGTTAATCTATTCGGCGTCGCAACCATAAACTCTGCTGAAGCGCTTAGGCAAGCTGGAATTAAAAGCCGGATTTTACTCATGGCAGGCGCCGGCCTTGCTCTACCTGAGCAAGCCAATCGAGCTATCAATGCTAACCTAACCCCGCTTGTTTCTTCACTAAAAGAATTCGAGGCACTTTGTCAGCTTAATAAATCTATAAAAATTCATATTGACATCGACACTGGTCTTTCAAGAGGCGGCTTCCTGCTGTCTCAAATCGAAAAATTAATTACTGCCTGGAAGTCTCGTGAACATAGTCTTGAGCTAGAAGGCATCTGCACACATTTTTCAGATCCAACGAACCCTGACGCCCAAGCAACTCAAGATCAAATTAGTTCTTTTCTGAAGGCCGTCGGGCAATTTGCTGAAGCTGATTTAAAGCCAAAAGTGATACATACCACCAACAGTAAGGCACTCGTCAATCATCTCCTGCCAACATTACCTGGTATCGAAACATGGATTCGGCCAGGCATCGCTTTATACGGAGCGCTTTCTGGATTTGAACCAATCATGTCGCTAAAAGCGCCAATTACACTGCTCAAAGAAATCCCAGCAGGTACAGGTGTCGGCTACTTCCAAACTTGGATAGCTTCTCGAGACACCAAGCTTGCAATTATTAGAGCTGGCTATGGCGATGGTTACCCTGGAATTCTATCTAATAAAGCTCATGTTCTTGCACATGGAAAAAAAACCCCTATAGTAGGCAGAATCTCCATGGACTTAACCATGCTCGACGTAACAGATATCGAATGCCAAGTCGGCGACTGGGTCACCCTGTTGGGCCGAGAAGGCTCAGAAGAAATCCGAGCTGAAGACCTAGCCAAGCTTATGCAGGCAACACCAAATGAGCTCTTAACTGGGATTACAAGCCAAGTGGAGCGGGTTTATGTTGACAAGTAATTTGTCACCCCGGCGAAGGCCAGGGTCTCTCCGATGGAAGCGAGATCCTGGCCTCCGCCAGGATGACACAGCCTACAAAATAAACCGGCTCAGATCCTCGTTCTTGACGATTGGATCTAAGCGTTGATTCACCAAATTGGCATCAACTTGAAGGGTTTCAGCTGGCTTATCTGGCGACTCAAAGCTTTCTTTCTCAAAAAGCTTTTCCATAATTGTATAAAGCCGTCTCGCTCCAATGTTTTCTTGTGAGGCATTGACGTCGCTCGCAATCTTGGCAATCGCTCTTAAACCATCTTTATCAAAAGAAAGCGTTGTACCCTCTGTCCCAAGTAAAGCCGAATATTGCTTCACTAAGCTATTTTCAGGCTCTTCTAGAATTCGAATAAAGTCTTCTTCTGTGAGAGATTTAAGTTCGACTCGAATGGGAAAGCGCCCTTGTAACTCTGGAATCAAATCAGATGGCTTAGAAGTATGAAAAGCACCAGCGGCAATAAACAAAATATGGTCTGTTCTTACGATGCCATACTTAGTATGAACCGCACTACCCTCGACAATTGGCAAAATATCACGCTGAACGCCTTCACGGCTCACATCTGGGCCACGCCCCTCACGACTTACAACTTTATCTATCTCATCAATAAAGATAATCCCTGACTGCTCCGCTCTTGAAATAGCCTCTTCTTGAACTTGATCTAAATCAATTAATTTTTGGGCTTCTTCTTGTTCGAAAATATCAAGCGCTTCTTTCACTTTAAGTTTGCGCTGCTTTTTGCGACCGCCACCCATCATCTTATCGAGACTTTCTTGGAGATTGCTGGCCATTTCTTCAAAACCAGCGACGGGCCCCATCATGGAAACCATTGGGACACCACCAGCTGTTTGCTTGACTTCTATTTCAACCAGCTGGTTATTTAAATCACCGTTTTGCAGATTTCTTCTAAGATCTTCACGAGCTTCATCAGCATTAATAGAATGCTCTTCTTCAATATTGAGCTTTGGCCCAACATGCGATGTCGAGCGTGGTGATAAAATATCTAACACGCGCTCTTCTGCTTGCGTTTTGGCTTTTGCATTCACCTTGGCAATCGCCTCTTCTTTGCACATCTTCACAGACACTTCAGCCAAGTCGCGAACCATAGAATCAACATCTCGACCCACATAACCAACTTCTGTGAACTTGCTGGCTTCTACTTTCGTAAATGGCGCTTTCACTAGCTTAGAAACTCTTCGAGCGATTTCTGTCTTACCCGATCCAGTTGGGCCCATGAGGATAATATTTTTAGGTAAAATTTCTTCTTTAAGTGGCGACGGTATTTGCTGCCGCCTCCAGCGATTACGAAGCGCAATAGCCACTGCTTTTTTCGCATCATTTTGGCCAACAATATAACGATCTAACTCAGAAACGATTTCTCTAGGTGTCAAAGACATTTTTCAAATTTCCTCAAATACAATATGATCATTGGTATGCACGCAAATATCTGCGGCAATTTTCATGGCTTTTTCAGCTATCTCTCTTGGTTTCATCTTAGTATTCTCCAGAAGCGCTCTTGCAGCAGACAAAGCAAACGAACCACCTGAACCAATTGCATGCACATCGATATCCGGCTCCAAAACATCACCTGTCCCTGATATCAGCAAAGTCTTTTCAGAATTGGCAACCAACAACATCGCTTCTAAGCGCCTTAGTATTTTGTCGCTGCGCCAATCTTTGGCAAGCTCAACGGCTGACCTAACGAACTGGCCCCCATGCCCTTTAAGCTTTTTCTCAAACAAATCAAAAAGCATGAAAGCATCTGCTGTTGCACCTGCAAATCCAGCTAAAATCTTGCCATCTGCCAATCGCCTCAATTTGTTAGCATTGGCTTTGACAATCGTATTGTTCATAGAGACTTGCCCGTCGCCTGCCAGCACGACACTCTTATCTCGACGAACTACCAAAATAGTTGTTGCATGAAACATTAAATCACTTCTCCCATTAAACTTAAAGCCGTTGCATCTTGGATTTTCACCTTTACCAGCTTGCCAATCAGCCTTTCACCGCCCTTAAATAAAACAATCTGGTCCCCTTCAGTTCGCCCCTGCATCACATCGCCATTTTTCGCAGGCCCCTCCACCAAAATATTAAGTATTTGCCCCAAAGCTTTTTGATGTTCTGCAAGCGATATTTGCTTTTGGAACTCGAGCATCTTGTTATTGCGCTTTTTCTTTAAATCCCAAGGGATATCATCAGGCAAATTTTTATCCGCAACTGTCCCAGGTCTCGGTGAGTATTTAAAAATAAAGACATTTTGGTAACGAACTTCTTTTAAGAGACTTAAACTTGCCTCGAAATCCTCTTCAGTCTCACCAGGGAAGCCCACAATCATATCACCTAGCAAACTAATACCAGGCATTTTAGCTTTGGCGCGGTGAATCAAGTCCATATAAATCTCACGGGTATAACCACGATTCATCCGTCTTAAAACCGTGTTACTGCCTGACTGAGCTGGGATATGCAAATATTTACAAATTCTTTCTGACATCGCCATCGCATCTAACATCTCATCTGTGAAGTCTCTCGGGTGGCTCGTCATAAAGCGCAAGCGCTTAAGCTCTAGATTTTGGTCATGAACTTCACGAAGCAAACGCGCAAAGTCAGGATAATGATTAATCGTTTGCCCCAATAGCGTGATTTCAATCACACCGCTTTGCACCAAAGCCTTTGATTCTTTAACAATCGACTCAATCGTTCTGTGGACCTCTGGTCCTCGTGTTTTAGGAACCACACAAAACGAACAAAACTTATTACAGCCTCGTGTAATGCGAATATAAGCTTGGCTCTTTCGCTGCTTACCATGTGTCAATCTAGCGGCATCGAGTGCTTCTAAGCTATCCATGGGCTCATGCTCGAGCTTTTTGCCCTTTCGAAAGCGAAAGTTCGAAAGCGCTATTTGCCGTTTTATGCTCTTGTCACTGAGCTTTTCCAAAAGCCCCGAAATCTCATTAAGACGACTAGGGCCAACAAGTATGTCGATATGAGGATTCTTGGCTAAAATATCTGTGTTAGTACGCTCAGCCATGCAGCCTAAAACACCGACGATAAGCTCTTCACCATTATCTTTACGCTGCTTATCGATTCCAAGCCGGCTCAAGACTTTCTGTTCACTTAAATCCCGAACCGAACAAGTATTATATAAAACAACGTTTGCTTTTTTAGGGTCTTCAACCAGCTCGTGACCCTTGGACAAGAGCTGATTCTGAATCAGCTCACTGTCCAAGATGTTCATTTGGCAGCCGAAAGTCTCAAGATATACGCGCACTTCCTAGCACCAATTCCATCATTTCATCAAATTTAAATTCGCGATTTTGCTGCTTGGCGATTTGCTGCATCAAGAGATGAGACTTGAGCATTTTAGCCGCTGCTGGTTTCAAATTGTCCATCATTTGCTTGCCATAGCTTTTGAAAAATTTAAGAGCCATTTCTTTAGGAAATCTCGAGACATTCTGAATCGCCATTTCTTCGGCCTGTTTCATCACCAAGCCTTCTGGAATATCGATTGGGTTCTTGGCAATCAAGGCATCCAAGACGCCTTCTTTTTTATCAGTCTCGACCTGATCAGCACGTTGCTTCGTCAAATTCTCTTTAATATCGGCTTTGAGCTGCTCTAAGCTTTCAAACTTATCTGAGCAATCTTTGGCAAACTCATCATCCAAGTCAGGTTTTATACACTCTTTGATGATATTAACTGTCATCGTCAAATCGCCGATTTCAACAGGCTTGCCTAGTTCAGCGCCAATTAAAGCTTTTTCGATTTCAGGTTTTTCCGTGAAGAAAGTCCCTTTGCCTAGTTCAATAAAGCGCTCATGCGGCTTATGGTCATGGCCAGCATGATCTTCTGCTTTACAGGCTTCTACATACGAAAAATCAACATAGTCACCTTCTTGAGCAACTTTTCTGTCTTCAATAGGCTTGAAAGAAGCCATGCGAGTACGCATATTCTCTAGCTGCTCTAGAATTTGCTCTTCGCCGACTTCTGGGCGTTCAGGAAGCTTGGCTTCTAAACCCTCAAAAGTCACCTCAGCAATTTCAGGCAAGGTTTCGACAGTCGCTTTAAAAGTAAACTCATGGCCAGCCAGCAACGGCTTTTCACTATCAACACTTGGCTTCATTGCAGGGGCAATTTTAAGCTCATCCAAAGCTTCAAAAACCACCTCAGACATGAGCTTTTCAAGGGCTCTTTGGTTGATCTCTTGGCCATAGTGTTGCTCTAACATCTGACGAGGGATCTTCCCTGGCCTAAAGCCTTTTAGCTTAGCCTTCTGATTCACGGACTGGCAGGCACGCGTCAAATACGCATCCACCCGCTCAGCCGTCACAACGAAAGATATCTCTTTACTAACCGCCGACAACTCTTTGATTTCATATGACATATGGTGCGAGCGGAGGGACTCGAACCCCCACAGATTACTCCACTGGAACCTAAACCCAGCGCGTCTACCAGTTCCGCCACGCTCGCTTGAAGCGTCAGCCTAGCGCATCATTTAAAGATTGCAACCAGGCTTTCAAACACCTCTTCAACAGGCCATGCGCCATCCACTTCAAACAACAGGCCTTTATCTCGATAATAACGCTTTAGAGGCTCTGTTTGCTCTTTAAACACAACTAAGCGCTTTTGGATGGTTTCTAGAGTATCATCTGCCCGCTTCCGCTCAAGCAGCCGCTGGGTCAAAATGTCATCAGGCACTTCCAAGCTAATTAGGCCACTTAAGGGTTGACCTCGCTCAGCTAATATTTGCTCAAACTGTTCAGCCTGAGGAACCGTCCTTGGAAAGCCATCTAAAATAAAGCCTTTTTTTGCCCAAAGGCCATCCAAGACATTGCCGATCATCCCTAAGACAATCTCGTCTGGAACTAACAAACCATCATCTAAATATTTTTTAGCTTGTTTGCCTAATTCAGACTGCTTTTTAATCTCAGCCCGAAACACATCCCCCGTGCTCACATAGCCCAAATCAAAGCGCTCAACCAGCTTGGCTGCTTGAGTACCCTTACCTGAACCAGGAGCCCCTAAAAAGACCCATCTCAAGTTGGGTTTTCCTCTAGGCGCGCTTTAATACGAACCCCTTGATTGGAGTCAGCAGCACCCATGCCTTCATATTGCTTGCCAATATAGTGACTTTCAATCTGTCGCACAGTTTCCAACGCCACACTCACAACAATCAGCAAGCCGGTACCACCAAAGTAAAACGGCACTTGATTAGAAGTTAATCTTTGCATCGCCACCGGCAACACACACACAGCAGACAAGTAAAGCGCACCTGCAAAAGTTAAGCGTGCAAGCACATAGTCAATATAATCAGACGTCGACTTACCAGGCCTAATGCCCGGAATAAAACCACCAAACTTTCTCAAGTTATCCGCCACATCAACCGGATTAAACTGCACCGCCGTATAAAAATACGCGAAGAAAATAATCAACAGCACAAATAGCACTTGATAATGCCAACCACCCGGCATCAAAGCCTGCTGAACTGATTGAATCCAATCCGCTTGAAAAAACGACCCAATCGTCATCGGGAACATCAAAATCGTGCTCGCAAAAATCGGAGGAATCACACCGGCGATATTAATCTTGAGCGGCAAGTGCGTGGCCTGGCCACCATATTGGCGATTACCTACAATGCGTTTCGCATATTGCACCGGCAAGCGCCTTTGGCCCTCCTCCATAAACACAATCCAACCCAAAACGGCCAAAATGACAACACCTAGAAGCAGCATTTCAGACAGTTGATAAGTTTGATTCTTAACACCTAAAGCGGTCGCATAAATCGCACCCGGCAGTCTCGCCACAATACCAGCAAAAATGATTAGTGAAATACCATTACCAATACCACGCTCCGTAATGCGCTCACCCATCCACATTAAGAAAGCCGTTCCAGCTGTTAGCGTAATCACGGTTATGGCAATAAAACCAAAACCACCAAAAGCAACTGCCCAGTCTGGGTGCACAACCCCTTTTCCTCTAAATGACTGAGCAATCATGACACCCTGGACCAGTGAAATCAAAACCGTTCCATAGCGTGTATACTGATTAACCTTACGACGCCCTTGTTCACCCTCTTTTTGCATACGCTCAACAGCCGGCACCACCACCGCCATCATGGTCATAATAATGGAGGCCGTAATGTAAGGCATAATCCCGAGCGCAAACACACTGCCCTGCTCCAAAGCACCACCCGAGAAAAAGTTAAACAAGCTTAAAAAACCACCGCCCTGAGCTTCTTGATTCCTCAAAAAACTTTGTGTAGCAGTCCTATCCACACCTGGCGTCGTAATATAGATGCCCAAGCGATAAAGAGCCAACATACCAAGGGTGTACAAAATTCGGGTCCGAAGTTCCGGAATTTTAAAGAGACTGGTGATTCGATCCATCATAGGACATCCCCTATAACATGGATTTGGGCGGAATTAGCAAGAATTATTGAGACTGGGGGGCATCATGAGCGCAATCAGTCAAACGCCCGATAGCAATTCAATCAAAGCCTGGTTTATCTTTAAACAAATAAGAAAAGCCGCGAACTCCGACTCTGAAAAATGGAGCTCGCGGCAACCATCAACTGGTCAAAAACACGCATACGTTTTTGGCCCATAGCTGTCAACAAAGTTGACGAGGAGAGACGTATGTCTGAAGTTAAATTATCGAAGAGAGCTGAAAAAGTTTTGGAGTGGGTGCGCCGTCATCCCGGCCTTGAGCCGGGATCCAGCAAATGGCGTAACAATACTGGATCCCGGCTCGGAGGCCGGGATGACGCTAAGCCCGAACTACCCATCCGCCAACAAACATTGGCTGATTTATTGGGCTGCTCAAGACGCAGTATTTATAGAGCGCTGAAGCAACTTAAAGAGAAGGGGTATTTGGTTGAGACGGGTAAGCGTGAAAAAAGATGTAAGGTCTACCAGTGTCACCCCGTACTTGATACGGGGTCCAGAACTGGATCCCGGGTCGAAGCCCGGGA
>JAESQZ010000102.1 GCA_016764955.1 Deltaproteobacteria bacterium
CATGACATTCATCGTAGCGGCCTTGGGCTACTTTGTGGATATTTACGACTTGCTATTATTCGGCGTTGTCCGCATTGAAAGCTTGCGCGGCATTGGCATTGCCGACGAGCAACTCTTGGATTCAGGTGTCCTGCTAATTAATTACCAGATGGCCGGCATGCTCGTGGGTGGACTTTTTTGGGGAGTCCTAGCCGATAGAAAAGGCCGCACGGTCGTCTTGATGGCTTCTATTTTGATATACTCCTTGGCCAACTTAGCCAATGCCTTCGTGGACAGCATCGCGACTTATGCGATTTGCAGATTTGTCGCTGGCCTTGGGCTATCGGGAGAAGTGGGCTCTGCGGTTACTTTAATTAGTGAAAGTGCCAAAGCAAATACTCGAACCCTTTGGACAACGCTCTTAACGGCATTTGGATTACTGGGCGCCGTCACCGCTGGATTTGTTGGCGATTATTTTACGTGGCAAGTTGCCTATTTGGTTGGCGGCAGCATGGGGCTTGTTTTATTGCTCTTGCGTTTTCAAGTTCTCGAATCGTCTATTTTCAACAAATCATCAGTCGAAAATCGAGGCCGAATTGATTTGCTTGTCAGAAGCAAAGAACGTTTTGGCCGTTACTCTGCCTGTGTTTTACTCGGTGTGCCCATTTGGTTTACAGCCGGAATCTTAATGACCTTTGCACCTGAACTCACAGAAGCGATTGGATACAGCGAGGTTATTTCAGCGAGCCATGCGCTTTTGTATTGTTATTCCGGACTTTTTATCGGGGATTTATTGTGTGGACTCATGAGCCATTGGGTGAAGTCTAGACGATTTGCACTGGCAGCTTTTTTAGCGCTCAATGGCGCTTTAACAGTCGTCTACTTAAGCATGCCAGCGATGAGCTCAAATGCTTTTTATATGTTATGCGGCGTTCTTGGACTTTCAGCTGGTTATTGGTCGGTTTATATCACGCTGGTTTCAGAAAGCTTTGGCACCAATATTAGAGCTACAGCTGTTACGACAGTCACCAATTGCATGCGTGGCTCAGTGGTTTTGATGACCTCTGGCATTCAAGCCCTAAGCAGCTTTTTGACACTGCCTCAAAGTGCTTTATTAATTGGAATACTTGTATTGCTAGCGGCCGTATTTTCGCTTATCTATTTAAGTGAAACTTTTGGCAAAAAGCTGGATTACACTGAGTGCTAGAAACTGTTCATGATGAAATTATAATTACGTCTTTGGTCAAATATGGCGACAACGATGCTATTGCGCGTGTTTTCACCCAGGAGCATGGGCGCTTAAGTTTATTTTGCAGAAGTGCTTTTAAGCCCTCAAAACGCCGCGGCAGCACCGTGCAAACCATGGCCCGAGGCCGAGCTGGGTTTAAGCTCAAAGAGCATAAGCTTTCTACTTTGACTGAGTTGGATATTGGCGCTTATACCCATGCATTGGCCAGCAGCCTCAGGGGCTTCTCGCTTGCCGCTTATGCTTGCGAAATCGTCGAAGTTTTCGTGGCAGAACATGACCCGGCGCCTAAAGTTTTTGATCTTTTGGACAATTTTTTACGCTTAGCATCGAGTAAGCCTATTTCAACTTTGGCGATTAGAACTTTCGAGTCTAAACTACTCCAAGCTTGCGGGCTTTTATCTATTGAAGAATCCAAAGAGCAGGACTTGAAAAAGATGGCTGATCTTTTCACTTGGCACCTTAGGCAGCATAAACAAACGCCCTTAAAAAGCCTGGCTTTTTTTAAGCAGGTGATGCCGTCATGACAATAAAACCACTTCAGCTAGAGATAGGTTGACTTAAGGAGCATTTTTATGTACCATATAAACTGTATGGCATAGAATAAAGGACCTTAACTAATGAGACCGATTTCTGTTGAACATGGGCTTCGTAAGCTCGGAAGCGATATGCGTGATGCTCGCATAAGAAGGCGAATTTCTGTCGCAATCATGTCTCAAAGAGCGTCTATCAATCGAACAACTCTCAGTAAGATTGAAAAAGGAGACACTGGAGTAGCCATTGGATCCTATGCAACCGTTTTATTTATACTGGGAATGTTTGATCGGTTGAAGGAAATTGCAGATGTCAAGCATGATGCTCTGGGGCTTGAGCTGGATGAAGAACGCCTTCCTAAACGGATTAGACAACGGGTGCGCTGATGGAAAAGGAAATTTGGGTTTATGTTGATTTGAAAGGGGTTCCGCATTTAGCAGGTCGGCTTTGGACACGTCTACGTAAAAATAAGGAAAGCGCTACATTTGAGTATGACAAAAATTGGTTGGAATACCCTGAGCGATTTTCATTAGATCCTGTCTTGACTCTGGACCCAGGTCCTTTCCAGGCGCATCCTGGCCAAATTCTTTTTGGCGCCTTAGGAGACTCAGCTCCGGATCGTTGGGGGCGCTCACTGATGCGTCGAGCTGAACGAAGACGTGCAGAGCATCTACATGAAACGCCAAGAACATTATGGGAAACAGATTACCTCTTAGGAGTCAGTGATGAAGCAAGACAAGGTGCACTGCGTTTTTCTATCCAAAAAGGAGGACCCTTTCTGGCTTCTGGTGATACAAAAATACCTCCGCTGCTCGAGTTGCCCAAACTGCTTGCAGCCACCGAACATCTTTTGAGTAAAACTGATACAGACGAAGAACTACAACTTCTTTTAGTGCCAGGGTCCTCTTTGGGAGGGGCCCGTCCGAAAGCATCCGTGCGAGATCGAGACGGCGTGTTAAGTATCGCAAAGTTTCCCAGACAAGACGACGATATAAATGTCACTCTCTGGGAAGCGCTGGCTCTTACTCTGGCTAAAAAAGCGGGTATATCAGTTCCTGTATGGAGGCTTGAGAAAGTTGCTGGTAGAACGGTGATTTTGCTTTCTCGCTTTGATCGAGCAGGAAAGATTCGAATTCCATTTTTGTCAGCCATGAGCATGTTAAATGCCAAAGATAATGAAACCCGGAGTTATCTTGAAATTGCTGAATCACTACGTCGTTTTGGTGCCTCCCCAAAAGAAGATATGATGGAACTCTGGCGGCGGATCGTCTTCAATATCCTGATTTCCAATACGGACGACCACCTTCGAAATCACGGATTTTTATATGAAGGGCCGAGAGGCTGGAGACTTTCTCCTGCATACGATATGAATCCGGTGCCAACGGATATCAAGCGGAAAATCTTATCCACAGCAATTAACTTAGAAGATACAACTGCTTCAGTGGATTTAGCGATGGAAGTTTACTCTTACTTCGATTTGAACTTGAATAAAGCTTCTGAAATTTTAAAAGAGGTGCGAAATTCAGTAAAGACTTGGAGAGAAGAGGCACTTAAAATAGGGCTTAAAAAAACCGAAATAAACCGGATGGAATCTGCTTTTGAAATATAAACAAATGTTCTTTTGTTACACAAGCGGAGGTTTAATTATGTTTCGACATTGTAGAATATTCATCGCCTTGACCTTAGTAATGGGCCTGTCATTCAGCAGTTGTTATTCTAAACGCTATTAATGTGGATATTCGATGCCTTACAAACAGTCCATGTTGTTTAGCTACCCCCTTGTTTATTGCCCAGCCTCATGAGAATAAAAACCCATGATCAAACGCATTGCCGTTGTCGGAACCGGCCAAATGGGAGCAGGCATTGCACTCGTCGCCGCACAAAGCGGATTTGACACGCTGGCTTATGAGCCATCTGAAAAAACCCGTGCTCGTGCGCAAGCTTATTTTGAAAAAAAGCTGAGTGTCACCCCGGCCTCCGAGCCGGGGTCTAGTTTTACTGGATCCCGGATCAAGCCCGGGATGACAGCGTTTTGTTCTGATTTAAGTGAACTTGAGGACTGTGATTTAATTATCGAAGCTATTCCCGAACAAGAGTCGCTCAAAGCAGAACTTTTTGAAAAGCTTGACCAGATAGCCAAACCAGAAGCTATTTTGGCCAGCAATACGTCGTCTATTTCGATTTCAAAACTCGCGAGCTTCACTAAGAGACCTGAACAAGTCATGGGCATGCACTTTATGAATCCCGTGCCTATTATGAAACTCGTCGAGTTAATCAGGGGCCAGCAAACTTCAGATAAAACCTACGAAGCCGTTAAAGCCACAGCTGAAAAGATGGGCAAAGTCACTACGACTTCTAAAGACCACCCGGGCTTTATTGCGAATCGCATCTTGATGCCCATGATCAACGAAGCATTTGATGCTCTGCAAGAAGGCCTAGCCAGCGCCGAGGACATCGATACCACTTTAAGATTGGGCGCCAATCACCCCATGGGACCTCTCACGTTGGCCGATTTCATTGGCCTTGACACTTGTGTTTCTATTTTGAAAATTATGGGCCGAAAACCCAGTGCGCTCTTGCAGCAATATGTCGATGCAGGCAAACTGGGCAAAAAATCTGGCCAAGGAGTTTTTAAATATGTTTGATTTGTCTGAAACCCACGAGCTTTTGCGCAAAACCTGCCGTGATTTTGCTAATAAACAACTCAAGCCTGTCGCCGCTGAACTCGATCAAAAACACCAGTACCCAGAGAGCCAAATCAAAGCACTTGGCAAAATGGGCTTGATGGGCGTTTTCATGCCTGACTCACACGGGGGCGCTGACTTAGATGCCTTGGCTTACGCAATCGCCATGGAAGAGATTTCACGAGGCTGCGCTTCTTGCGGCGTAGTCATGAGTGTAAACAACTCACTCTTTTGTGATCCAATTTATAAATATGGCTCTGAGTTTTTACACCAGAACTTTCTAAAGCCTTATGCCTCAGGCCAAAAACTTGGTTGCTTTGCTTTGAGCGAACCAGGCAATGGCTCTGACGCCGCTGCCGCTAAAACAACAGCGACCAAAACATCCGATGGCTACTTATTAAACGGCACAAAAGCTTGGATTACCAACGGCTACGAAGCCAACGCTGCTATCGTATTTGCAACCACAGATGCAAGCGCTGGGCACAGGGGCATCTCTGCATTTGTGGTCCCCATGCCGACTAAAGGCCTAAGCTTGGGCAAAAAAGAAGACAAGCTGGGTATCAGGGCATCTTCTACTTGCAACTTAATCTTTGAAGACTGCTTAATCCCGCATGGAAATTTGCTAGGTGACGAAGGCGCTGGATTTAAAATAGCGATGTCAACTTTAGATGGCGGCCGTATCGGCATCGCTGGCCAAGCACTAGGCATTGCGCAAGCTGCTTTGGAAGACTCGTTGGCTTATGCCAAAGAGCGTCAATCTTTCGGCAAGCCGATTATAAAGCTGCAGTTGATTCAAAATAAAATCGCCGATATGGCACTGCGCATCGAAAGTGCACGCCTGCTGACCTGGAAGGCAGCACACTTAAAAGACAAAGGCGTCAGGTTTACCAAAGAAGCTGCGATGGCTAAGTTAGCTGCTTCTGAAACAGCGACGTTTGCAGCGCACCAAGCCATGCAGATTTTTGGCGGCAATGGTTATGTCACAGAATATCCTGTCGAGCGCTACTATCGCGATGCGCGTATCACAGAGATTTATGAGGGCACCAGTGAAATCCAACGTTTGGTGATTGCTGCCAATGCGTGATCACGTACGTATTCTCGAAGTAGGCCCAAGAGACGGGCTTCAAAACGAAAAGACTTTCGTGCCTACCGAGCAAAAACTCAAGTTTATTGAAAACTTGATTGCAGCAGGTTTGAAAGAAATCGAAGCCACGGCATTTGTATCTAAAAAATGGATTCCGCCACTAGCAGATAGCGCCGAATTATCTACTCAATTGCCTCGTGTGCCCGGTGTAACTTACACAGCCTTAGTGCCTAATTTAAAAGGCTACGAACAAGCTAAAAAATTCAGCTATGACCGCGTGTCGTTAATCTTGGCCGTAACTCAAAGTCATAACCAAAAAAACTTAAACGCTAACACTGAAAAAGCCTTTGAGCGTTATGAACAGGTTATCGCTCAAGCTAAACAAGATAAAATGCCTTTCAGGGTTTATATTTCGTGCGCCTTTGGCTGCCCATACGAGGGAGAAATTGATCCTGTCCAGGTTATTAAGTGGTCAAAAGCGTTTTACGATCTAGGTGCATCCGAATTAGCGATTAGCGATACAATAGGCGTTGGAACTCCAGAACAAACGCGTGAGCTCGTTAAACTGCTTTTGCAAGAATTCCCCAAAGATCGCCTCGCACTACACTTGCATGACACCAATAATCGCGCACTTGAAAACTGCGAGGTCGCATTAAATCTCGGCATTCGTGCTTTTGACTCCTCCGCCGGCGGCATCGGCGGTTGCCCTTATGCACCCGGCGCCAAAGGCAACGTAGAAACTGAACGACTCGTTAAGAAACTGCATAGCTTAGGCTTTGAAACGGGCATTGATTTGGAGAAGCTCAAAGAAGCTTCGAAGGCGTTAAAGCAGCTGCTATAGACCGGCCTTTTTTGAAGTCACAGCGCTATCGTTAGACATCATAAGCAGGCTTACCCAAGTTCGCCACTTCAGCCTGCTCTGGGACAGGCGTTAACTCTGCACGTCTATAATTTCTCACGATAGGTTCTTGTGGCGTAGCGCTTTTGATACCAGAGCCATCTTCGTAAAACTCAATTTTATAAGGCGTTACTTGGCCATTTAAAAACAGGCGATCCGAAGAAAGCTTAAAATACAACTTCAGCATCACACGGCCTTCAATCTTAGGGGCTACATTTTCAGGGAAGCCCTCGCTCATGACAGCCTTCACGCCATAATCTTTTCGCCTCAAAAATACCCACGGCCCAAAGGCATAGCCGAAATAACGATACTCGCCCCCTGGCACGCTTTGCCTGCCGGTTACGATAAAACTAAACTGCTTTAAGCTTATTCGTTCGCGCTCCCAAATGCTCTGAGAAGGCCCTGTCATACGCTCCCAGTGGCCGGAAATTGGGAAAACAAAGCCCAACAGGATTGTGAGAATCCAAAAAGCCAGTAAGATGATAACAAACGCCAACATAGCTCAAACGAGTGTATGGATTTTTATATGGACATGCAACCGAACGATCAACAATGGATGAAAAAAGCACTTCAGCTTGCTCAAGAGGCCGCACAAATCGGCGAAGTGCCTGTTGGTGCTGTTGTTGTTTTTGAAGATCAAATCGTTGGAAGTGGCTTTAATCGCCGCGAAATCGATCACGACCCACTCGCACATGCTGAGCTTTTAGCGATCCAGGAGGCTTCTAGAAATCTTGGCCGCTGGCGCTTAACTGGCTGCACGCTTTATGTCACGCTTGAGCCCTGCACCATGTGCGCTGGCGCGCTTGTGAATGCTCGCTTAGACAGGCTGGTTTATGGTGCAAAAGACCCAAAAGCGGGGGGCATTGGTTCGCTTTATGAAATTGCCTCTGACCCCAGGCTAAATCATCGCTTAGATATTACGAGCGGGGTGCTTGAAAATGAGTGTTCCAAGATTTTGAAAAGTTTCTTTGGAAAGTTGCGAATCAAGTAGAGCCTGTCACCCCGCACTTGATGCGGGGTCCAGTATTGTTGCGCCATTTACTGGATCCCGGGTCAAGCCCGGGATGACAAATACCAGCCTCTCAATTGAAATCGCCCTAAAGCCCAGTGTACCAATTGCCCATGCGCTTACTTCTACTTACTTTGCTCTTAAGCTTCTCCCTGAACGCCCACTTTAGAACTTTCTTCGAATCATCCGAACACACGATGTCCGGTGATAATGTCATGCTAATTTTAGGCAAGGCCCAAAATGCTGGCAAAGCATTGCCGCTGCACATGCCTAATGGCCTCGTACTCACTTTTGGTGATTTAGTTGCCATGCCAGATTTTTATGGCGTTGTTGGTAAGCCTATTTCACAAGGAAAATCTTTTAAAGACCGCCAAATTCGTTTCTTTAATGCTTTTAAGTCACTGGCGTTTAAGAAAAAGTCTAAAGCAGAAGCTGAGAAAATTATGGCTGTTATCCATAATCAACGAGACCGCGTTTTAGACGCCCTCAAAAAAGGCAAAAGCCTCAAAGAAATCAAGGTTGAAATTGGTGAAGCTCAGAATGTGAAGTGGAACTGCCTAACCGGCGGCGCTTGCTCCGGCACTTTTTGGTGGCTAAGCCCAGGCCGCTATTTAAATCTCGCCAAAGAAGACTATGACCACTTTGGCCAAGATGCTTTTCTTGCCTACCAAGCTGGGCACCATGTTTCGATGCATGTAGCGGCTGAAGCTGGCAAAAAAGGTGACTATAAGATGCTCGAGCTCGCCTATGCCCTAGACGGCTTCGCTTGCCACTTTTTAACTGACCGTTTCTCTGCTGGCCATATTCGAACCCCAAGAGCAACGCTGGCTAACAAAGTAACCCCAAGCGTTTTTGGCTCTTTACTTGCAGGCTACATGCATACAGAAGAAAACACCTATGGCGTCCATGTTCACAATGAGCGGGGCGATAGCTGGATGGCCTATGGCGATCGCTTTTACTTAGATAAGCGCAATCAAAAGAACCGAGACATGATGGCCAAGGCCCTCCAAAACTCAGCCGACGAAATATACGAAACTTTTGAAGCTCGTGAGATGATCGCCAGCACCAAGAATATTGCTGTCTTGTTCCCTGAAGCTGATGAAATGGCACCCCATATAAGCAAAGACATTTCCCCTATGTTTTGGTGGAGCAAAAAATATCAAACACTCATGCGCCGTAAGGACCTAAACGATGTTTGGAAAGGGCATTGGACCAATGACTGGTGGGGCTGGAGCACTTTGGCAATGCTGAGGAATATTAAGGGGGATCTTTAAGAGGTTATTGACAGCAATTCCCGCCAAGATTTAATTCGTCGTTAGAACGCCATGAAAACAGGGTTTTGAAAACTAAATTTCGTAAATTAACGACGCTGCTTTGTCACCCCGGCCTTGAGCCGGGATCCAGAAATGTGGCACAGGGACTGGACCC
>JAESQZ010000103.1 GCA_016764955.1 Deltaproteobacteria bacterium
ATAGTAAAACTAGATTCCGCATCAAGTGCGGAATGACAGCCTGAAGTATGCTTGACGTGCATAGCATCTAAGCGTTAGAAGTTTAATATGTCCAACATAAGCTCTTTGAGCGAAATTATTAAAGGCATCCTCCCTGATGCATTTATCCATATCACTTTTTGGGATGTAGCGATTTGGCAATGGCTGAGTTTGCCCTTGTTTTTGGCACTCGCATATTTCCTGTCTATGGCGGTCACCTACTGGACGCTCAAGATTTCACTCGTTGCGATTCAACGCAATTTCCCTAATTTCTCTAAGAGAAACCTCAAGATTGCAAGAGCACCGCTTCGTTTGGGGTTTCTCTTAGCTTTTTTTGCTGCTGGCATAGAGCTCATTGCGCTCCCACAAAATGCACACGACATTGTCGTCGTTTTTGAGAAGCTCCTTGGTGTATTTACGGCGACTTGGCTTTCTTTTAGAATCATTGATGTCTTCGTTAAGTGGCTACAAACGAGACTTCAACAAAAAGGCAAGGCAAGTGTCATAACAACCCTCCCTCTCGTTCAACGCGGTAGCAAAATTGCACTTACTTTGATTGCAGCCTTGTTAGCACTTCAAAACATTGGCGTTGATGTAACAGCGATTCTAGCCGGTCTTGGTGTTGGTGGTATTGCAGTTGCTTTAGCTGCTAAAAAGTCTCTTGAGAATCTCTTTGGTGGCGTGATGCTGGTAATCGATCAACCCATACGCGTTGGAGATTTTGGGCAATTTGGCTCTTTTATGGGAACTGTCGAAGACATTGGCCTTCAAAGCACCCGGGTTCGTACACTTAATAGAACACTCGTCACAATCCCCAATGCTGATCTATCTCAAACTCGGATTGAAAGTTATACCGCTCGCGACCAAATCAGATTGCAGTGCGTTATCGGACTTCGATACGAGACTACCCCCGATCAAATACGTTATGTGGTTGTTAAAATCCGTGAGCTTTTGAATCGACATCCAAAAATCGCCAATGACCGAATTCGTGTTCGATTCGCCGAATTTAATAGCTATTCACTCGATATCAACATCGTTGCCTTTGCGCTTACTAACGTTTTTTTGGAGTTCACAGGCATCAAAGAAGATATCTACTTAAGCATTATGGATATCGTTGCTGAAGCAGGATCAGGATTCGCTTTCCCATCGCGTACAATTTACACGGCGCAAGACACACCACTTGACAGCCAAAAAGCTACCCAAGCCCAAGCCGAAGTAAACGATTGGAAGAATAAGCACGAACTCGCCATACCGGAGTTTTCGCCTGAGCAGCTTGATAAGCTGCACCAAAATCCGGTGCAGTTTCCACCGAAGGGGAGTGTGTTGGGGTGAGCATCTTATCATACCAGCGAAGGCTGGTATCCAGAATGGGTCTAAACATCGGACTGGATGCCAGCCTCCGCTGGCATGACAATATGGGGCCGCTGGCATGACAAAATCACCCATGCACAGCGCGGCCAACGGTCGTGAGAGCAGCTTCATATAGCCCCTCATAGAGCGTTGGGTGCGCATGCACGGTGCTGGCGATATCATCGATGGTCGCTTCCATCTGCATCGCGAAAGCTGGCTCTGCCAAAAGTTCGGTTGCTTCAGGGCCAATGATATGAACGCCTAAAATCTCGCCATACTTGGCGTCTGTGACGAACTTAATAAAGCCGCGCTTTTCACCCAAAATGCTGGCTTTGCCACTTCGTGCAAAATCAAAACGTCCGATTTTTATCTCATAGCCTTGTTCTTTAGCCTGATCTTCTGTTAGGCCTGACCAAGCAACGGCAGGCTTCGAGTACACACAAGAAGGCGTATGGTCATAGTTCAAAGCAGCTGCCGGCTGTCCAACCATATGCGAGACTGCAATTTGGCCTTCAGCAGACGCAACATGTGCAAGCCATGGCGTGTTCACGCAATCACCAATCGCATAAATACTCGGCTCGTCTGATTGCATCATGGCGTTTATTTTCACAAAGCCTTTTTCAAGCTGGACTTTTGTATTTTGAAGCCCAATATCTGCTGTTAATGGCGCACGTCCGACGCTGAGTAATACATAGTCAGACTTGATCTCAATCTCTTCGCCGCTATCAGTCTTAAAGTTTGTTTTAGCTGTTTTGCCAGTTCCCGAAACATTCGAGACTTTGGCATTAACATGAAACTTCACGCCTTGGGACTCAAACTGCCGCACTAACTCTTTAGAGCAGTCTGCATCGGCAGGCGCCAATACGCGTGGCAACGCTTCAACAACGGTCACCTCGGTGCCCAAGCGACTAAATACCGAGGCAAACTCGATACCAATGATGCCGCCACCGATAATAACCAGTGAGCCTGGTATTTCTTTGAGCTCTAAAACTGTATCAGAGTTTAAGATACGGCCACCAGCGGGTGAAAATGGCAAATCACGCGGTGTTGAGCCAACGGCTAGTAAAATATTTTTGGTGCTTAAACTTTTGCCTCCTACAGAAACTTCATGAGGACTTTTAACCGTGCCAAAGCCATTAAAAACTTCGACTTTTCTAGATTTCATCAAGTGCGAAACACCACCAGCGTTGGTGCTCACCATTCTTGATTTGTACTTTTGAATTTTTTCCCACTCAATGCGAACGCCTTCAACCGAAATACCGATTTGGGGCGCTTCCTTGAGTTCTGAGTAGACATCCGCTGCATGCAACAGCGCTTTAGTCGGAATACAACCTCGGTTTAGGCAAGTGCCTCCGAGATTGCTATCCTTTTCAACCAGAGCGACCTTGAAGCCAAGTTGAGAAGCCCTTGCAGCCGCGACATAACCTCCTGGGCCTGAACCCAGGACCACCAGATCATAGGGATATGTCATGGCTTATTTCAACTTAACTTCTTTAAATTCGACGTGCTTTCGGATCTTTGGGTCATACTTCTTCAATAGAAGCTTTTCTTTGGTATTATTTTTATTCTTCTGGGTGACATAAAAGACCCCAGTTCCCGCCGTAGACTCAAGCTTTACCAGCTCCCGATTGCTTTTTTTTGCCATAACGCTTCGAAACCTTCCCTGTCACAACCGCTCCCATCTCTGCACACCCCAATCGAAAGATTTGGGAATTAAACAAAAGCCCGGAATCGGATGAAACATTTATTAAGCTTTCTTTAAGAGAAATTGGCAGTTCCGTCAAGTTGTACCCCATCAAATTACGTACTGGATTTTTAAGCTTAGCGTAGAAGCAAACCTGCGTATCACTCGGCATAGAACGCACTTTCTGCATAAAAGACTGGTAGTTAGGCTGCTCAGCCCAAAAGCCCGCCTCACGTTCCAAAGCTAAAGATTGTGCCCTATCTAGCCCAACTAACTCATATTCTTTCAGGTACCTAGGAACAAAGCGTGGCAATCTCAAGCGATATTTTTTAAGCCCTTTTCGCCAAGGCTGGCCATAGACCAGAATCTCAAAACCCTTTCCTGGCTTAGGGTCTTTCGGAATGCTCATACCCACCAATTGAACTGCCCTTACTTCTGGCTGATGCCTCACATCAACAACAACTCTTGTGAATTCGATATTTTTAAAGGCCTGCTCTTGAAACATCATGATCGGCTCCAAAAACGAAGCGATTACTCGGGCCTCCAAAGGCAAGCCTGGAGCTGTCACTGTTCTTTTATATTTGACTGTCTCTTTGCGATTTGTTTGAGCCGATACTTCTATTCGGTAGGTTCCACCCAACTCTCTGATATCACTCAATATTAAGCTATTGCTAAGGGCAATGCTGGCTAGAAATGGCGTATCCCGAACAGTCCGAGCTACTTCGTAATTCCAGGTTTTGTCTCCTACTTTCACTTCCAATGGCATAAAGCGCGGTTTTTTGCCTAGCTGGGCACTAACACCAGAATACCGATCGGTTTTGAGCACCCCAATAATATTGGTCGGCTGGCCCATTTTATAGGGTACACCCTTACCCCATACAGTGGTCACAATTTCAGCACCAGCCACTGGAAGCTCGCTCTGCCCATTTTGTAGGAATCCGTGGCCGAGCCCCCAAAACTGATTACCCTCTACATGAGTAACCGTACCCAAAGCAGACAAACTCATGTCCCCGCGAATCAAAATGGCTGAAAATGGATCGCCCGGGCGAATTAGCTCAGAGCGCCTAGAAGACTCTCCTAGGCCACCAGCCCCAAGAATTGGTTCGGCAAAACCACGCTCTAATAACTCAGACTTAAAATGCTCAGCAACCTGACTAGATAAACCTACCGCTACCAAAGGAACTGAAATAGGTTTCATTTCACCAAACTGACCAAGCGTTTTGCGCTCAATGTTCGAGCCCTTTTGCATCGTCACAATAGGCGTAACGCCTCCGATCGCATCAATCGTAAAGGTTCCAAAAGAGTAAGAAAGCGCTCCCAAAAGCTTTCCATCAATATAAATTGGGCTACCACTCATACCAGCTGGAATATTTGACTTAAGAAAAGGCTCCCCGATGGCACGCACAACAATCAAGTCCTGACCTTTACCTAAATAATTATCCATTTTCCCTAAGATTTCGACTTCAAAGGACTCGATCCCCATTTGACTTGAGAAAGTGGTTTTACCCACTCCCTTCATTCCAGCACGCAAGTCAGCTGGCAAGAAAAACTGATTTTTTGAGGGAGCGGCCCAGCCAAATCTACCAAGAAAACACAATAAGACTACGAAGAAAAAAGAACGGCGCCAAAGCATGGCTCTGATTCTATACGAGGGTGATTTTGCAAAACAACTGGAACATAGAAAATAGTCTTGACCAGTATCTCATTTCGCGATGGGGAGCGCCTTACTTCTCTATCAACGAACATGGAAATTTGACTTGCGACCCAACTGGCCGGCATGAATTCTTCATTGATTTAAAAGAGCTGGTTGACAATTTATGCCGACGAGGGATCCAGCCCCCTCTTTTAATCCGTTTCAATGATCTGCTTGGGAGCCGTGTTCGGACACTTTTTGAAAGCTTTGATAAAAGCATTCGAGCCTATGACTATAAAAACAGCTATCGCCCGATATTGCCCATTAAAGTCAATCAGCAACGACATGTCATTGAAGAGTTGGTCAAGCAAGGCCGTGCTTACAACCTTGGCTTAGAAGCTGGATCCAAGCCAGAGTTGCTTATTGCCATGGCACTTTTGGAAGACACAGACTCTTTGCTTTTATGTAACGGATATAAAGACGCCGAATATATCGAGACAGCATTGGATGCGCAAAGATTAGGGTTAAAGCCATTTTTGATTTTGGATCGATTTGCAGAGCTCCAACAAATTATTCAGATTGCCAAAGCACGCGAAATTAGTCCCCATATTGGCATACGCGCAAAACTTTCAACCCGCGGCAAAGGACGCTGGGAGGAAAGCTCTGGCGACAGGAGTAAGTTTGGCCTCACCTCACGTGAAATCGTAGAGGCTGTCAAAGTATTGGAGCAGGCGGGCATGTTAGATTGCTTAGAGCTTATCCATTTTCACATTGGCTCCCAAATCACAGCGATTCGATCCATTAAAAACGCAGCACGCGAAGCAGCGCACTTATATTGCAATTTAAGGCGAATGGGCTGCGAGAATCTTTCTTATGTGGATATCGGAGGCGGCTTAGCCATTGATTATGACGGCAGCAGGAGTGATTTTCATTCTTCTATGAATTACTCAGTTCAAGAATACGCAGACGATATCGTCGCAACCTTGCAAGAGATTTGTGATGAAGACGGCATGCCCCACCCTGGCATACTCTCAGAATCCGGCCGCGCTTTAGTCGCTCACCATGCCGTACTGATTTTCAATGTCTTAGGCGTTAACAAAGTTAATCGCAGCTCTGCCTGTAATCCAAACCAGCCTGCTGAACATGAACACAGCATCTTACACACCATGTGGGAAGCTTACGAATGCGCTCAAAAAAAGCGCTTTCAAGAAGCCTTTAATGATATACAAGCAGCCAAAGAAGAAAGCGTCACGCTCTTTAGTCACGGTGTTATCGACTTAGAAACCAAAGCCAAAGCAGACGATTTATATTGGTCTATTTGCCAGCATATTCATCAAGCTTTAAAACAAGAAAGCTATGTTCCCGAAGATCTCAAAGACTTGGGTAAAAAACTAAGCGATACCTATTACTGCAATTTCTCGCTATTCCAATCCATGCCAGATTCTTGGGCTGTGGATCATTTGTTTCCCATTGCGCCGATTCACAGACTCAATGAAGAGCCTACGAGAGAAGCCGTTTTAGCTGATTTAACATGTGACTCTGATGGCAAAATAGACCACTTTATTGATTTGCAAGACGTCAAAAGCACGTTGCGACTTCACGCTCCCGATGGAAAGCCCTATTACTTAGGTGCTTTTTTGGTGGGTGCTTATCAAGAAATCTTAGGTGACTTGCACAACTTATTTGGTGATACAAACGCCGTTCATGTTTCTTTAAGGCCAGACGGTACCTACTTGTTAGAGCATTTAGTCCAAGGCGATACCGTCAGCGAAGTTTTAAGCTATGTAGAGTATGATCGCTTGGATTTACTTAAACGTATTCGTAATAAAACCGAAAATGCTGTCCGTGAACAAGGCCTCACTTTTGAAGAGTCCGCCAAATTGATTAGACGCTATGAAGAGGGTCTGTCTGGGTATACTTATTTGGAGGATATTGATTGATACGGCTTCGGGAGTGAGGGCATTAAACTTTACACATTTTTCAACTTTCCCACGAAGTGGGTATTTGAATAGAGCCCCGGGTGGAGCGCAGCGGAACCCGGGTGTGTACAACCATTTCCATTTAAAATGCCGAAGGCATGATTGAACAAAAATCATTCGAGCCTTCGGCTCTTATAGGTTTTGGGTTTACATTACCCCGGGTTCCGCTGCGCTTCACCCGGGGCTTTATTCGAGATCCGCTTCGCGGATAATCACCGAGCCGCCGACCGATACGGCCTGTATGCCGGCCGTGTTCTCAAAATATAATCAATCTGCGTCGCTGGCGGCCTATTTGGATATGAAACACCAAATAATGTCGAGTCTGGATTATCGGTTCTAGCAGAGTGCGGTTTGCCGGTTTCACGTTCTTGAATCAAATAGAGATTATCAAACATGAGGCGCCAGAATTTGGTTTGGTGTTCAACGTGTCGGATTCTGTGAGTTGCCTCTGGA
>JAESQZ010000104.1 GCA_016764955.1 Deltaproteobacteria bacterium
ACGAAGCAAAAGCCTTAGGCTTCAAAGCCTGCTATGCTGGACCATTTGTCCGGAGCAGCTATCATGCCAAGGAGACATTTTTGTCAATTGGTTCATAATAAGTCTGCACCCACTCCCGATTCCAATATCGCTTGGTCTCACGCCGCTCTTTAGGCGTCGTGAACCAATATCGATATAGCTGCGCTCTTACATAACGAGGCGGTTTACCCTTAAAAGGATTCGATTTCATGAGCTTTAAGACACTTTTGTCATTTTGTTTCAGTTTATCAATTAACTTAGGCAGCCAAGGATGATCAAAGGGCGACTGAAACGCCGCAAACCATATCAGCCAGTCTAAGCGCAAATGATAAGGCGCAATCTGAATACACGCACGCTTCAAATCACCAGGCTTGCCAATAAATTCATATTCTTCCCAGTCTATTTGATCATTCGAGCCCTCAATAATCACCTCATAACGCGGTCTTGTGATACTCCCAAAAGCCCCATAGGTCCCCACAAAATGCCAACGATTAAAGCTGTAATTCATGAGTTGACGCCGTGATAACAAATTTCGAATTGGGTTTATACTTAAATAGACAACAAAAGCTGCCAAAGCATAACTCAAAATATCTAGAGTTAAACTAGAAACCAAAACTGGTTTTGAGAAACTCACAAACCAAGCTATTTGTGGATCACTAAGCGTACTAAGCGACAGCACCATGGTCAAAAAGCCCAAAAAGGCAAAATTACCACTCATACTCAGCCAAGCATGAAACCCCAGAGTGATTAAGCCAGCAACAGCAGCAACTGGTTGCGGCGCAAAATATAAAAACGGCACCAACAGCTCAATAAAATGATTCACACCAACACTAAATCGATGCATCCATTTTGGTAACCAATGGAAATACCAACTCAAGCGATTGGGAATTGGCTGCGTCTCGTAGTGATAGTACATACAAGTAAGATCACGCCAGCATTGATCACCGCGAATTTTAATCAGCCCTGCCCCAAACATCACCCGAAACAAAAACCAACGATAAAGCCAGATAATAACCGTATTGGGCACAACATCGTTAGATCCTAAAAATATCGCCAGAAATCCTGCTTCTAAAAGCATGGACTCCCATCCAAAGCTATAAAACAACCCGCCAACATTCACGATAGAGAGATATAAAACCCACAAGCTAAACCAAGTCAGCATAGATACGAACAAACCAAATTGTTCAGAAACACCTGTCACTGCTAACAGCGACAGCACAACACCAAACCAGCCTACAAACTTAAAAGCATTATCGCTGTTCCACTTATGAAATAGACTCGGTGCTTCTTTGAAACTCACCCGATCAATAAAATCAATCGCTGGCATCAAACCTTTTCGGCCCAGCAGCGGCACAAACTGATGCACCACAGCGATAAATCCTAACAAGTAAATGAGCCCCAACCCTCGTTGTACTAAAAGACGCGTACCATAGTAAGTTGTTTCTTCCATGCTTTGCTATAATCTAAACCAATGACTAGGCCCTTTACAATTTTCTACGATGGTTCTTGCGGACTTTGCCGCAAGGAAATGGCACAACTCAAAGCTAAAGATACCCAGGAAAAGCTTGAACTAGTCGATGCGATGGCGCCTAATTTTGATGCTGCCACTCAAGACCTCGAGCCCACAAAGCTTCGTCAGATGATTCACTTAAAAGACGCTCAAGGCAACTTATATGTAGGCGTTGATGCGTTCGCTATTATTTGGCGTGTCACGGGCCACCCTTGGCTAGCTTACTGGTGCCGGATGCCGCTCACAAAACCCATCGCCAAGATCATCTATCGCTTTGTCGCCAAATATCGCTACAAATTTAGCAAAATAACTTGTGGCAAAGACGAGTGCGAGTGGAAGGGGGCGTGACTCTATCTACCCCACTCATGAAGCAGCTCTAAATTTACACGATTGCCACCACAAATCACAACCAGCGGCTTTTTGAAGCGCCCTTGTTCTTTTAACATTCGATCATAAACGACCGATAAAGCCACCCCACAGGCTGGCTCCACAATCACTCGATGTTCCTCTGCAAATCGCATGCAAGCTTTTGTAGCCTGATTATCCGATACAATAACAGAGATAATCTCGTGCTCTTTACTCAAAGCAAGCGCACGCTGAGTTACACGCTTAGCAGCCAAAGACCCAGCAATCGTATCTACTTTGTCTAAAGTCACCAACTCACCCGTTTGAAGCGAAGCTGCTAACGACGCAGCGCCTTCTGGCTCTGCTGCGATAACAGGTACATCACTCCAGCTCAATTCGTGAAGCCCTTGGATCAAGCCGCATAAAAGACCAGCACCGCCAACCGCTACGATAATCACATCTGGCCTAAATCCATCTTCTTTAAGCTCATAAACTAAGCTTTCATGCCCCTTCCAAATAAGCGGATGATCAAATGGCGGTATATAAACATAGCTTGGGTTTTCTTGAAGCATATTCTGAGCCAACGCATCTGCTTCACCCCAGGCAGCACCATGTACGGTCACCTATGCACCCTCGGCTTTGAGCTTTTCCAACATAACCTTGGGTGTTATTTTAGGGACCACTACTTTAACTGGAACCCCAAGCTTTCGGCCAGAATAAGCCACAGCGAGCCCGGCATTACCACTTGACGACGCCAAAAAACACTTGGCTTTACCCTCTCTCGCATAATGAGCGCATAGATTACCGATACCGCGAATTTTAAAAGATCCACTTGGCTGCAAAGCTTCCATTTTCAAATACACTTCGCCATCCCAAATCGAGCTTAAAGGCAAAGATTCCAGCAAAGGTGTCTTAATATGCAATGAACTTGGCATGACAGATTAACCAATAAGCCATCAAAAAAAATCCGCAAGCACTAAAGCATTTCTAAGACAGCCTCGTCAAACAGCAACCAAGGAGAAGCACGCCAACTCTTGAGCTTTCGGTCAAGTTCCGTAAGACTATTAAGCCGCCTAAGTTGCGATGACACATCTAGCAGCCTTGCCGCTCTCAAAATAGTATCAAGCCGATCACCAAATAGGTGTAATCTCGATCCAACATCTGAAACAGAGTGTTTTTCTTGCAAGTAAAGCCGCGCTTTTAAAACCACCCGAAATTGCCAAGCCAAGACTCCTATTAATCTTAAAGGCACTTCCTGAGCTGCTTTCAGTTCCGCCAATGCTTTAGCGGCTAAAGCTCGATCTTTGAGAATTACGGCACGAGCCAGCGTGAACACATCCCGAAAAGCTGTCTGCGCTACTTGCTCTTCAACCAATGCCGGCGTTACAACCTGGCCCTCGCAAGCCAAGGCTAGCTTTTCAAAAGCTCGCTCAAGCATCATCAAACTAGTGCCGATTTCCATCACCAATAAATTGGCCGCATCGTCACTAACGTTAAGCTTATGCAACTTAGCGCGCATTCGAATTACACCCAGCATTTCACGTTCTTTAGGGTGATCAAATCGATAAAGGCTTTTTGAGCTTTCCAAAATTTTCTGCAGCTTTGACCGAGTGTCGATAAAATCAAACACAAATACCAACACAGTGCTGGGATTTGGGTCCTTCTCATAAGTCTCGAAAAGTTCACAGGCATCTGACTTAATGGCATCGGCCTCAGTGATAATGACCAAGCGATATTCAGCCATCATAGGAAGAGCCTTGGCTGAAGCTAAAATCTGATCCATCGAGGCAGATTTCGCCGACAAATGCTCAAAATTAAAATCGACTGGCCCTGAAGCTAAAAATTTAGTTTTAAGACCCTCAAGCGCCTCTTCAACAAACACGCGTTCATCGCCACCTAAACCTAAAATAGGCAATGCTTTTGAATCAGCAGGCTGTTTGGCCCAGTCATGATAGGATTTCGGCATAAAACTCCCCCTTGTCTAACTAAAGCTACGGATTTAGGCAATCACTCATGCTACATAACTTTGGAACACTAGCTCTTAGACTTGTTTTTGGACTTTCCATGGCTTTAACCCATGGACTACCCAAGCTTATTAACTTTTCACACAAATCATCAGCGTTCGCAGATCCTTTTGATATTGGCCCTGTTTTGAGTATGGCCATTGTAATCTTCGCAGAATTTTTCTGCGCTATTTTGGTAACCTTTGGCGCTTTCACACGCGTTGTTGCCATACCCGTGGCCATTGTCATGGGCGTAGCATTTTTTAAGATTCATGCAGGCACAAACTTTTCTGAGCGTGAGCTCGCCGCGCTTTTCGGAGCAGGGTTTCTGGCCATTTCTCTAATTGGCCCAGGCCAATTCTCGTTTGATTACCTGGTTTTAAAGAAACGCTAAAACCAAAGTCACCCTGGCGGAGCCAGGGTCTAGATCCTGGCCTCCGCCAGGATGACAGGTTAAAAAAGAAGCTTTTTAAGCTCGCCCATCGTGTGCAATTCGATTACAATATCGCAGCCGCCGATGAATTTCCCAGCAATATAAAGCTGGGGAATCGTCGGCCAGTTGGAAAAAGCTTTAATCCCCTGCCTCAACTCATCACTTGCCAGCACATCACGTGTTACGTAATCGGCCTCTAGGCTGTTTAAAATATCAACAACCTGGGCAGAAAACCCACACTCAGGCATCTCTTTAGAGCCTTTCATGAAAAGTATGATTCGGTTTGATTCAATATCTTTTTTAATTTCTTCTAACATATTATTTTTTCCATTCTTTAGGGGTCAAAGTTTTTAAGCTTAAAGCATGAAGGGCTGATTCAAAATGAGTACTTAGAGCACTCATCACCAGTCGATGCTGTTCAATAAGGGACTTCCCTTCAAATTCTGAGGAAACGACCAGTGCATCAAAATGCACACCATCTTTTTGGGGGTTACGCACCTCAACATGATCAACATCAACAGCGTTTCGAATAACAGATTCTATTTCAAAAGGTTCCATTCATAGTTTCCTTAGTCTGATTTTCAAAAAGCGTCAGCTGGTTTTTGGCTTGTGGAAGATCGCAAAAATGGTCCAACTCTTTGAGGGCTGCCACTTCTTGACCACTAAGCTCAATTTCAGCTTCCACCAAACATGGGAAATAAGGGTCTCGATAAGCAAGCGTACTTAAGTGTCTATGCCATAAGTCTCTTGCCCATAACTTCTGCAAAGGAGCTTCCGGAAGTGCCAAAACGCCCTGCCGAAAACCCGCTAGCCCGCTTACAAGAGGCCTCAAAATATCTGAACTTCCACATCGCTCACTCACCAAACACAGGTCCTCTTCAGGAGAACTGCGCTGCTCAGTCAACGCAAGAGCATAAACCACCAATTGCTCTGGGCTGTCTCGACCATCAAAACCTGAAGGCACCTGAAGAACGCTCGGTTCAAGAGCCCCTTTAGCAACAGCAACATGGTACTTCAAAGCCTGATGGGCTTGCCATATTGCCTGTGGGGTATCAGCTTCTTTTCTATCGAACAGCAAGTGCAAAACTTTATCAGCCAAGCGTTCACCTTGCTCGAGTTGACCCTCGAGCGATATGCCTGTGTCAACGAGCATGGCCCTCATGCTACCGACCAAGAGAGCCGCTGCAGAAATAACCCTAGGGTGCCAATGCGTCACGTGGACCCACTCAATTAACTTATTCAAAAATTCTTCTTCATCCTGCGGGCCAAAACAAATCGGCATCCAACAAGGTAAAGCATCAGCAAGCAATTGATGTGTTGGGTGCCCTCTGGCTACTTCTTGTAAAGTTGAAGCTAGCGAATTGGTAGTGCCCCTAAATGCTTTTGCTCGACTTGGCGCTGCAAGAATCTCCAGTTTTAAAGCTAATTCGCCAAAACCTAATGCACTTTGAAACACAGCCAAAAACCATGTCCCTACCGCGGAGTGCAACAAAAAAGGCGGTTGCCTAAATCGATGCATCCGACACATTCCGTCGCCAAGTGCGACTCCCCACAAAAGACCTTCCAAAGCCTTCAAATTAGAAATAATCATTCGAGTGTCTTCCTTTGCACAAGGCCTTTCTCATTTCAATCACTTCAGCTATGCTCTCACACATGATTCTCAGCGACTCCCAAATAAAGGCCCATATTGATTCCGGGGATATTCAGATTAAACCATTTAGACCTGAATGTCTTGGATCTAACAGCTATGATGTTCATTTAGGCAACACGCTCGCGTTTTATGAGTCTTCTCTTTTGGATGCTAAGCAACATAATCCTATTCGTTTTTTCGAAATTCCTGAAGAAGGGATCGTTTTAGAACCCCACAAATTTTATTTGGGCGTCACAGAAGAATACACTGAAACCCACTGCCATGTTCCGTTTTTAGAGGGCAAGTCAAGCGTTGGGAGACTAGGAATCGATATCCATGCTACAGCTGGCAAGGGTGACGTGGGTTTCTGCAATCACTGGACGCTTGAAATCTCTGTCAAACAACCTGTTCGTGTCTACGCTAACATGCCAGTTGGGCAGTTGATTTATTTTGACGTCAAAGGCGAAGTTTTAACGCCCTATCATAAAAAATCTTCCGCAAAGTATAATAAAACCACCGCCAAACCTGTGGAGTCTATGATGTGGAAAAACTTCTCTCATGTTTAGGCGGATTTTAATCGCCAACCGAGGTGAGATTGCAGCACGTATTATTCGAAGCTGCCATGCGCTCGGAGTCGAAAGTGTAGCTGTTTATAGCGACGCTGATTCTAAGTTACGCTATTTGAACGAAGCAACTCACGCTGCTCATATCGGCCCATCACCTGCAACCCAAAGCTATCTAAATCAAAACATATTATTAGAAGTTGCTTTAAAACATGACTGCGAAGCCATTCATCCTGGCTATGGCTTCTTATCCGAGAACGCTCTTTTCGCAACACGTTGTGAGCAGCAGAAACTTACTTTTATTGGCCCTAAACCTTGGCAAATCCGCATGATGGGCGACAAGGCCACAGCTATTGCAACTATGCAAGCAGCAGGGCTTCCTATATTGCCCGGTTCTCCAAACATCCTGGCTTCTCCTGAGCAAGCCGCCAAAGTAGCAGACATTCTTGGGTACCCAGTTCTATTGAAAGCAACGGCCGGTGGCGGCGGCAAAGGCATTCGGCTTGTTAAATCACATGCAGAACTCAAACAGGCTTACTTTGAAGCCAGTAGCGAAGCCGAAAAGGCTTTTTCGAACTCAGGCCTCTATTTAGAAAAGTATTTACCCAAAGCCAGACACATCGAATTTCAAATCCTAGCTGATGCATATGGCCAAATAGCCTGCTTGGGTGAGCGAGACTGTTCTATCCAACAAAGACATCAAAAGCTTTTGGAAGAAGCACCTGCTCCAAATTTTTCCCCAAAAAAGCGCGCTGAAATAAGTCAGAAAATCACGCAGGCACTTCAACAAATTGGTTATTTAGGTGCTGGTACACTTGAATTTCTCATGGACACCCGAGAAAATCTCTACTTCATGGAGATGAATACACGCATTCAAGTCGAACACCCAGTCACCGAGATGGTCACAGGGCTAGATTTAATTGCAGAACAAATCAAGATCGCCGCGGGCGAAAAACTTTCCCAAGATATACTTGAGAGTAAGCCTGGTGGAGCTGCTATTGAGTGTCGCATTAACGCCCTCGAAACCGGCGCGATTAGCAACCTTAATCTGCCTAAAAATACGCGCTTTGATACTTACTTATATCAAGATACAGCCATTACACCTTATTATGATTCTATGATCGGCAAATTAATTGTCCATGCTTCGGATCGAAAAAAAGCCGTCGCTGCTATGCAAAATGCTCTTAAGGATCTTAAAATCGATGGCATCAAAACGACCCAACCACTTCACCAGGCGATTCTCGAAGACTCCAATTTCAAAAAGGGAAATTATTCGACCGCTTTTTTTGAGGACTTCAAATGGCCAAAGTGATTTTAAAGCCTATCGGAACGCCACTGCTGGACCCCGGCTCAAAGGCCGGGGTGACAGAATCTGCCATAGAAGAAAAACGCGCTAAAATAAAACAAGGCTGGGGCAAAAAATATCAAGAGCGCGTTCGCGCTAAATCTAAACTCACCGTTTGGGAGCGCTTAGAACTTCTAGGCTCACCTGTTTACCCCATCGGCACTTTCGTAGACACAGGCAGCGAAGATAAACAAGCACCTGCAGCAGGAGTCATCACCGCTTTTATTCAAATTGAAAACAGATGGTGCATGGTCATCGCCAATGACAACACTGTGGCATCTGGCTCTTGGTGGCCCAAAACACCTGAAAAAATCATTCGTGCCCAAGAGATCGCGCTCAAACTTAAAATACCAGTGATTTATTTAGTAGATTGCTCTGGCTTATATTTGCCCGAGCAATCCAAAAGCTTTCCTGGCCAAAAAGGCGCTGGTCATATTTTCAAAATGAATAGTTTGCTTAGCAACGCCGGTGTGCCACAAATTGCAGGCGTTTTTGGTGACTGCATTGCTGGCGGCGGCTATATGCCGATTATTTCAGACAAAGTATACATGACCGAAAGTGCTTATATGGTCATCGCTGGTGCAGCTTTAATCCAAGGCGCTAAAAGTCAAAACTTAAGTTCACTGGATATCGGCGGCGCCAGCATTCATGTGCATATTTCGAATTGCGCAGACTTTAGAGTACCTGATGACAAAACCTGTCTAGACCACATCAGGCAAGAGATAGCCCAGTGCAACTCAAGTAGCATTGATTACTATCGAAATGACACACAAAGTTCTAAGCCCCGATTCAGCCCAGATGAGTTGAGCAGTATCATGCCTGCTAAACCAACTGAATCTTACGATATTCGCGATATCATCTCGAGGCTAGTTGACGACAGCTTATTTTGGGAAATTTTAGAACATAGCGGCCATGAAATTATCACAGGCATTGCCAAAATTTCTGGCCTCTATGTTGGCATTGCTGCCAATGTTCAAGGGCTATTACCTCACCCCGAGAAGCCTGACCAAAAACGCCCTGGTGGGATCTTATATAAAGAAGGCGTCGCAAAACTCGCAACATTTGTAAGAGCCTGCGACTCCGATGGCATACCAATTATATGGCTACAAGACATCGCCGGATTTGATGTTGGTCTCGAAGCCGAAAAGCAAGGTCTCTTAGCCTATGGCTCTAGTTTGATCTATGCCAACTCAACCATGCAGACCCCATTCATGACGGTTTTACTGCGTCGAGCTTCAGGTGCAGGCTATTATGCCATGGCTGGCCTGCCGTATGATCCAGTGATCCAACTATCGACGTGCTTAACACGCCTAGCCGTGATGGAAGGCAAAACACTTGCCCTAGGGGCTTTTAAAACTCGTCCAGGCGAAAAAGAGTCGATGCAAGTACTGGCTGACCGCATTGAATCCGACATGGATCCGTTCAAGTCAGCTGGCCAAATGGATACTGACGAGGTTATTAAGCTTTCAGAAATTAGAAGCTACTTAGAATGTCTGGTCGAATGCTGTTATCAAAGTCAAAATCAAAGGCGTATTAAAAATCCACGTATTTGGAGCTTGCATGACCTCGAAGCTGTCATGCCAGCGCAGGCTGGCATCCAGAATATGTCGCCGCCTGCGCGGGATGCCAGCGCAGGCTGGCATGACAAATCTAAACTGGACAGTACTCCGATAACCGGCCAAGCCATCCGCGCCCCCCTAGAAGGCATGCTCTACCTACGCCCCTCCCCCACTGAGCCTCTATTCGTTGAAGAAGGCCAGGTAATTCAACCAGGCCAAACAGTTGCTCTCATCGAAGTCATGAAGTGCTTTCATCCTATTAAATATGAGGGCAGCAAGCCTGAAAAAGTCGTGAAAATTCATGCGACCGACAATCAGCCTATTCAGACAGGTGCTGCTATCCTGGAGTTCCACTAGATGGTTAAGTGTTATAAGGCCTGCAGGTGGAGGTCAAAGTGCGAGCCGCGAGACTTAGTGCCCAATAGCGCCCCGTTGACTTTAAATTGTACCCTGTTATCTTATAGCTTAATACTTGTTTATATTATCTATTTTAATAACCATGAGACTAAGTCGACTAATTCCATTATGTTTCCCAATAGCCTA
>JAESQZ010000105.1 GCA_016764955.1 Deltaproteobacteria bacterium
AAAAATAGATGGGTGTCAAGGTGTCTTCTGTCATGCTGGCGAAGGCCAGCATCTAGACCCTGGCCTTCGCCAGGGTGACAATTGGCCCCCCTTTCGCTTGGAAATATTTGTTTTAAAATTAAACCGAATGACTAAAACCTGTGGAACCATTGCGCTGATTGGCTTGCCTAATGCTGGCAAAAGTACGTTGTTAAATGCTCTTGTGGGGCAGAAACTAGCGCCAGTGACTTATAAGCCGAATACAACTCGGCGGATTTTAAATGGCGTCGTGACGCGTGGTGATGCTCAATTTGTATTTGTCGATACACCGGGCATGACTCAAAGAGGTTCAGTTCCGTCGGCAGATATCGTTTTGTGGATCGCGGATGCTAAAAAAACACCTCAAAAGCCGCCCATTAAATTGCCTGCAAATTTTTATCTGGTCTTAAATCAAGTTGATCGCTTTAGCAATAAAGCAGAAGTTTTGCCTGTTATACAAGCTTGGAACGAGCTGCTTCAGCCGACGCAAATTATGCCCATCTCGGCTCGAACGGGTGAGGGCTTAGAGGCTTTGCTTGAGGCATTAGGAAAAGATTTGCCTAAGCAAGCATTTTGGTTTGATCCAGATGCCATTACAGATGCCTCCGAGCGTGAATTGGTTGCTGAGCTGATTCGTGAAAAGGCTTTATTAAGTTTGCAAAGTGAAGTCCCATACCAATTAGAAGTTCGCATTGAATCTTTTGACGAGAGTAGGCGTGAGGACGCTAAAAAGAGCCTTGTAGATATCTCAGCCAATTTGGAAGTCGCCCGCGATTCACACAAATCCATTGTGATAGGCAAGGGCGGTTCCATGCTTAAAAAGATTGGCCAGCTTGCTAGGCGTGAACTTGAGGCTCTACTGGGATGTCAGGTGATGCTGCGATTGTTTGTGAAGGTGAAGAAGCGCTAAGCTCATCCATTCTATATGGGTTCTCCAAATAGTGCTTCAGCAACTTCGAAAGTTGCCCGCCACGAAAGCCATCAATAAATCGGTGATCAATTGTGAGCATCAAGTCCAGCTGGGGCCTTATGACCACTTCGTTTTGGTGTACCACGGGGCGTTCTTTTATTTTGGTAATCACGATATAGAGGGGAACTCGGGCAAAAGGCGTTGGCGGAGGGTAACCCTCATCAATGCCAAACATCCCAACGCTGGTAATAATAGCTGATCCGAATGGGTATGCCTCAAGGCCAAGCGGCTTGATCCCGAGGCCTAATGCGCCGGTGATATAGCCAGTTAGCCATAAGATGGGCCGAAGGATCCAGGTTGGCAGAATTTTCACGACGTCTTGGCTTTTTTTGAACTCGTTATCCTCGCCAGATCTGAGCTTATTGGCGGCTGCTTTGAGTTCTTGAGCGATTTCGACAACGCTCTTTTTGTCGATTTCACAAACTTTAAATTTGCCTAAATCATGTGCTTTAGGAATGGCAATCAAAAAGGCGAGATCTGCTGTTTTATGTGGGATATATTTGCCGTAGGCAATACGGCCGTTGATGTCAGGTGCTTCCTTTAAGCCCATTCCAACGATTTTTCCAACGACATGCGTGACGGTAATCTTTTCGCCAGTCTTCTCTGTCATTTCCTGGCAGTATCGAAGCAAGTTTGTGGCATCTATGGTCATTTTGCCGTAGATATTACCCTCTTTAGGGGAGCTCCAAGTGGCGATGGCGAGCTTGCGCCGGGTAGTCATCCGATATTCCTTCATATGAGTGTTCTACCCGGTTGGGATCAATTTTGACAAAAATTGATCAGTTTAAATCAAAGAAAGTGACGTGATAGCCAGGCCCTTCACCTACTGGCACACTATCTACCGGTGTGCACGTGAAAGTCGAAGTTCTGTCGTCAAACGGGAAGGTATAAGCAGTTGGGCAAGCCTTTTTCATAAATACAAGCCAGGGTTGTATCTTCTCGACCCAAGTTTGATTCGTGGCAATGCAATTATCGCTTGAAACTTCTGGCCATACTGAGCCTAGATATGGGTTCGGGGCAAGGGTTGGGCAGCCGCAATCGCAAGGATCAACTTTTTGATAGCATGAAACTGCGCCAGCATCCCCTGTGCAACCGAATAGCTCGATACTTTCTTTATCGAACGGGATAGGGTAAATTGGTCCAGATTGAATTTTGCTGGAATCAAGTGATGTAGCGATTTGATCAGCGGTCCAATAGGCGACAAATTCACCACAAACCCTGCTGAAACTTTGATCCTTTTCTGCATTTTGAGCAAGTCCGCAAACTTCTCCAGAAGCACAATCTGAGTCCTGGGCGCAAGTGCAAAAATCGAGGGTAGTTGCTGCTTTTTTACACGCGGCGGGAGGAGTAGGTTTTGTTTTATTTACTTGTGTGAGTAATACTGTTTGATCTTTTGGGGTTTGGTTGGGTATAGAGAGATCAATTTTCCAGTCGCAGGCTCTTAGGGTATTATGCGCTTGCCGCGAGCCAGGTGTTGCACAGAAATAGGGATCATCTGAACCTTTAAGTTGAGTTACCAGAGGATTTCGATCAGGTGCCATTGCAATACCCATATTGATACCATTGATAATACTGATGTCATAAAAATCTGGGCTAGGTTTACTGACAAAGGTGAATTCGGCAAGTGTGTCTGGGGGGACTCCTCCGCGTCCAGGATCACATTGGCTATCAGCATTGTCATCGGGACATGGTGCAGATTTGCAGTTTTGGCCATTTTCATCACAGCCGAATCGGGCAAATAGATTGCCGCTCCATTGAACATTGGAAAGAACAGTGTTTCTTTGTTTGGAGCTAGCTTGGCTGCCTGCTGGAACAGCTGGGAAACAGGCTTGAAAGGAGTCTTTAGGTTCTAGCTTAGGATTTTGGCGATTGATGAGCCGGGGTGGTTTCCAAAAACATTGGCGAGGCCCTGAGTTTCCCTGTGCAAATGCAATTCCGCACTCGCCCAAAGTGCCACAAGGCTTATTGGGCTCTGAGCAACTACAAAGCTTATTAGTACATGTATTGCCAACATCTTTACAATCATCATCAGCTTTACACACAAAGGATCCACCAACAAAGCCTACCCAAATGGTTTTTGATTGAGACTTATTTTCTAATATCATGGGTCGTTCACCAGAATCGCAGAAATTCATGCTTGGTGGGGGGGCTTCACATTGTGCTTCGCAAGTAGAGTCGAAGCCAGGTGTTCCACAGCATTTTTGGCTTGCACACTGAGTGCTATGAGTACAGCCAGATCCGTTGGGCAGGGGAGAAATGCTGGGGGAACTGCTTTTGCATCCAGTGATCAATAGAGCGATCAAAAAATATTTTATCATGTATAAATATTAAAACAGGTGGCAGCTTACACACAAACTGCTTGCTTAAAATGTTATGAGGCGGGGCCTCCCTTGTCTATTGACCGATAGCCAGTCATGAAA
>JAESQZ010000106.1 GCA_016764955.1 Deltaproteobacteria bacterium
ATAGAGATGGCTTTACGCCTTTGGAGGCACTGTCGGGCAAAGATCGTAGTGCGGGTTGTCATACCAGCGGAGGCTGGTATCCAGAATAGGCCGCCAGATTTACTGGATGCCAGCCTTCGCTGGCATGACAATATGGAGCATGGCAACAAAAGCTGTTATGACAACCTAATACTTATGCCTACTCAACTATTAGATCTCGCTCAAAAACTTTTGACTCCTCCAGGGAATGGTGTTTTCACGGTTCATACCGCTCAAAATCGAAAGAATCGCTTACATGAAAAACTTTATGGAACTGCAGAACAATCAAAAGTGCAAAATAAGTGGCTAGACAGTCTTAAAAACTTACTAAGTTCTAACGAGTCAAGAATCGCCTTGCTAGGAATTCCGTCTGATTGCGGCGGTGGTATTATTAGAGGCGCCAATTGGGGGCCATTATTTCTAAGGCTTGAGCTTCAAAAAGACATCGCTGATCTAGGTGATGTGCGCGTAATCCCTCATTATTTACATGACTCGCTTCTATCTGAAAGAGCCAAAGCGGCATCTCGAGAGGCTCTTTATAAAGACTCCAACTCCCAGCTGCCTGTTTCACCGCTATCAATAGCCGAATATTTTTTAGAGAAATTTTACGCAAATCAAAGCAAAACTCGAGTTTTTGGTTTAGGAGGTGATCACTCGGTTAGTTACCCTCTAGTAAAAAGCTATCTTCTTGCTCGAAAAAATCAGGGAACACGCTGTGCTCTACTCCATTTTGATGCTCACACCGACTTAATGCCTTCCCGTTTGGGGGTAGACATATGTTTTGGTAGTTGGACCCATCATATTCTGCCTTTTTTAGAGTCTCCTGACGATTTATATCAAGTTGGGATTCGATCCTCGGGTAAAGAACGAACGCACTGGGAAAAAACCTATGGAATTCATCAATTTTGGTCTGAAGAAGTTCAAAAAGACCCTGCTGAATTAGGAAAGCATATTCTTAAAAGCCTTGAGCAAAAAAATATAGATGAGATTTATATTAGCTTTGACATTGATGTTCTCGATATGAGCGAAGCTTCTGCAACTGGAACACCTGAAACCAACGGCATGCATACGTTACAAGCAGTTGAGCTCCTCAAAGAGTTAGCTCCAGAAATTCAAGTAGGTGGCGCAGACCTCGTAGAGGTTGCACCTTTCGTGCATCACCCTGAATCTGATCAGTTAGAGCCAGAAACCACGCTAAGAAGCGCTCAGATCATCATGGAACAAATTCTCAAACTAATGTAAATCTCATGCTATACAAGTACTTGGGAGTCGTGTTTGAAAGATTCGGTATTGTTTTCCAGCTTGGATCGGCGCTTGACCGTTCTCAAAGACAAGAGCTTTGCAACTTGTCTGCTTGAACTCAGTGCGCTTATCGCCAAGAATCAGTTCCGAAAAGCAATTGCACTCGCCCAAGAAATTACGAACACAGATGCTGCTTTCTTAAATTTTAAGTCAGGTTATTTTTCTCGCCCACTTTCTCAAGAAGACCAGGCACTTCTTTGCGGTGAGAGAGAGCCAAAGCTCGGTAGACACCAGCGAATTAATTCCGTTTTAAAAGGAGAGGTTCTTAATCTCTGTCGTTTTGAGGTCAATGCTTTTTCAGAACATGATCAGACAATTGCAGCCAAGGTAGATGCCCACCTTAAAGAAGATCTTATTCGCTTCGAGGAATACTATGCACTTGTACACGATCCACAAACGGGTTTTTATGCCCGAGAGCGCTTTTTTGATTTCTTTGAACACGAGTTCCACCGTTCATGGCGTTATCAAGCAGCCCTATCACTTGTACTAATCGATATTGATGGTTTTTCTCGCACAACTCACCCAGAGGCAATTCTCACTAAAACAGCGGGGCGCATTAAATCTGAAGTCCGACAAGGTGACTTTGTGGCTCGCCTATCGAATGATACATTCGCAATTATCGAACCGATGACTGCTTTGCAGCGTGCAACCAAGTCTTCCGAAAGAATACTTTCTAAATTTAAGCATTTGCCCGTGTTAGTTCAGGAAACACCTTTACAAGTGCACCTATCGATGGGCGTCGCATCTTTGCTGCCCAAAGATCAAAGTCAGATGGATATTCTAACGCGTGCAGACAGAGCACTTCAAGCCGCTAAGCGTTTGGGGGGGAATCGGGTTGTGGTGTTTGACTCAATGCCATAGCAAGCTCATCCGCAATTTCACGTGCAAAGTGCCCTCTTTCACAAACAGTGCTTAACTGACGTCCAGCGTCTAAGTGTGCCTGCACGACTCTTTGAACCCAGCTTAAGCCACCAGTTCCTGGCCACCAAGCACCTGCGATTGCACCGCTTAGAACATCACCACTGCCTCCAACTGCAAGCGTCGGCACGTCCCCTTCGCATATAAGCTGAGAATCAGAATCGGCGACAATACTATTGGCCCCCTTCAGCACCCAGATAACTTTGATTTGTAGCTTGCTTGAGATACTCAGCAATTGGCTAATGGTTTCTGGTCTGTCTGCTTGAACATCAGCTGTGCTGATACCTAAAAAGCGCGCAGCTTCTCCTGGGTGAGGCGTGGCTATAATAACTGACTCTGAACTCAAACGTGGACTAAGGCGTTTAATTAGCGGAATCGCGCCTGCATCTAAAACAATAGGGATGTCTTTTGAAAGTGCTTTTTTGAGAAGCTTGTACGCCTTGCGCACGCGACTTCTTGTTGTAACACCAGGGCCAAGAACTAGAACAGATGCGCGCTCTAACTTTGTTTTTGAGGCTTTCTCTTGCATGAACTCTGGCTGGTCACCAGGAGCATATTGCAGGTAGTCATCTACAAGAAGCGTTACAGTGCCTGCGCCTGCTCGAAAAGCTGTATAAGCGCAAAGCCGTGAAGCGCCCCTTGTTCCAGGATCGCCCTCTAAGATAGCTACTTGTGAAAAGTCACCCTTATGCATATGCGCTCAAATCCTAGCACAGCTATAGATTCTCTATCCACTTCTCGTAGTCAGAATTGCACTCTATGCTGGTGTTTAGAATAGCAGGTACATCATAAGGATGTAGGTCTCTCAGACGCTTTAAAAGCTTAGATTTAAGCTTGGAGCTGGTTTTGAGCAACATGGCTACTTCGCTTTCTTCCTGGAGCTCCCCTTCCCACATATAAGTCGAGCTTATATTGGGCATTATGTTGGCACAGGCAGCCAATTTTTCTGATACCAGCGCACGGGCGATTTTTTTTGCCTGATCTAAATTAGAAACCAAAGTATAGATAGCTAGCATTTTTTTCTCCTCGTTGTTATGAAGGTTCTATGACAAAATCTGTGTTGATTCCAATTGCTGATGGCAATGAAGAAATTGAAGTTGTAACGCTTGTTGATGTCCTAAGACGTGCTGGCCTCAATGTAACGCTAGCATCTGTTTCTCAAAAGACAATTTTGGGAGCACATAAGCTGGCAATTGGCGCGGACCAACTCATAGCAGAGTGCGAAGCCAATACCTATGATGGGATATTCTTACCGGGCGGCATGCCTGGCGCATCGAATCTTGAGCAGTCAGCAGTGCTGATCTCAATGCTAAAAAAACAGGCATCAGCGGGTAAGCTCTACGGGGCTTTATGTGCATCCCCTGCAGTGGCATTAGCCCCTCATGGCCTTTTGAAAGGCAAAAAAAGTACAACTTATCCAGGCTTTGAGTCTAAATTACCTGATCAGACTGAAGCCAGTAAACCCGTAGTCGTAGACGGTAATTGCATTACAGGCCAAAGCCCTGGTACAGCACAAGCTTTTGCCCTGGCCATTGTTCAAGCGATGCTTGGAGAAGAGCAGGCTAAGAAAATCAAGCAGGACTTGTGCTAGGTTGTCATGCCAGCCACACTGTCATGCTGGCGAAGGCCAGCATCTAGACCCTGGCCTCCGCCAGGGTGACTCTGGGCCCTGTCTTCCATGAGCATGACACTTGATCTTAGCCGCCAAGCTGCTAGCTTATTTTCATGGACAAACAAAAGAAAGTCGACCCCTTTCAATTTGACAAGCGTGTGGCACACCGCTTTATTCAAAGTCAAAAAGTAACCCGTGAAGATCTAGAGAAGCATTTAGCAGAACTGCCAGATTTGGCTGAAAAAGCTGAAGATATTGCCCCTAAAATTTTTGGTGAAAGCCAGGAGAATGCAAAAGCTTAAGTCTTGGAGAGTGTGGATTTCCTATCTAGGAACCCGATTTTCTGGCTCACAGCATCAGCAGGGCCTGGATACTATTGAGTCTTGTTTTGCAGAAGCTTTTGAACAACTTCTTGGTAAAGTGCCCGCACTCGTTTTTGCGGGCCGAACTGACGCTGGTGTGCATGCTAGTGGTCAAGTCATGTCGTGTACTTTTGAAAGCCGTTTTGATGAAAGAACTCTGCCATTAGCGCTCTCACATTGTTTGGGGCCTGATATTAATGTTTGGCGAGCTGATGAAATTTCGTCTCGCTTTAATGCTAAGCGGCATTCTGTCGGTAAACGCTATGTGTATCGTATTAGTTCATCTACACGTGCCTTGCCATTTGAGAGGCTTTTTACTTGGCACTTAAGACAAGCTTTAGATTTAGAGGCTATGCAAAAGGCGGCGCGTTATTTAATTGGCGAGCATGACTTTGAAAGCTTTCGATCTAGTCAGTGTGTTGCACCTCATGCTAGGCGCACTATTTGGAAAATTGATGTCAAAAACAAGGATGAACACATTGAAATCGATATCCGTGGGAATGCATTTTGCCACAACATGGTTCGCATTATAGTGGGGACACTTGTTGAGGTCGGCCAGGGAAAGATTCCCCCAAAACAAATGGAAGCTATTTTGAAAGCAAAAGACCGCAGCAAAGCAGGTCGGACAGCTCCGCCACATGGCTTAAGTCTTGATGAAGTCTATTATCCAGATAATCTTACTCAAGCAGAAATTCCAGAGAATTCTAGGTTTCCTAGATTCCCTGTCACAAAGGAATCTTGGCCATGTTAGGCGTCGGTGTTTTTGAAATTCTAATGGTTTTGATTGTTGCCTTGTTAGTGCTTGGCCCCGACCAACTCCCCAAAGCTGCAAGAGCACTCGCTAAAATGGTTTTTGAGTTTCGTCAAGCCAGCGAAGATCTCCGCCTGGGCGTGATGGGCGCCGAAGAACATCCATCTAAACAAGACTCACATAACGCTAGTGGCTAGCGTCTTTATTCAAGTTAAGCTAATGCTCCATTTGTGGATGAAGCAAACTACCCCATCACAAATCATTTAAAAGACCTGCGCGCTATTCTTGTGCGTTCTATGCTATGGATTGGTGCCGGCCTAATTGTATGTATTGCTTTTGCCGATAGGCTTATTGATTGGCTTTTAGGCCCAGTTCGGCAGGTTATGGGCGAAAAAACCAATTTGATTGTGCTAACACCTCATGAGTATTTTTTCACTGAAATGAAAGCTGCTTTGGTGGGTGGGATTCTGCTGGCCAGCCCCTGGATCTTCTATCAGATATGGTGTTTTGCAGCCCCAGGCCTCTATCGCCACGAAAAGAAAATGGCTTTCTCATTTGTAGCAATAACGGCACTTTGTTTTGTTGGCGGAATTCTATTTGCCCAACATTTTGTTTTTCCATCTGTGTTTAATTTCTTTATCGAGTCAGTACCGGAGCATATTCAAGGCAACTACTCCATTGGGCTATTGTTCTCATTCACAACTAATCTTTTGCTGGCATTCGGTTTGGTGTTTGAAACCCCGGTTCTGGTTTTTTTGCTTGCTTATTTTAACCTTGTTGAGCTCTCAACACTTCGCTCTGGCAGGCGTTACGTAATTGTTCTGGCATTTATTGTGGCTGCAGTTTTAACCCCGACCCCAGACCCCCTGACACAAACATTAATGGCTGTTCCGATTATTCTACTTTATGAGTTAGGTATTTTTTGGGCGCGCATGGCCAAATTTCGTTTTTATAAGATTACTAACCTCTGAAAGACGATAGGGCTTGGCTATGCAGATATGCTCCGCGGCAAGCTCATCACTTGCTCCAAATCCACTTAAGATGATTATCGCTGATTGTATTTTCATGTTCTTAAGTTTTGCAATTGTTTTCGCGCCATCCAACTCAGGCATTTTGAGATCCATGAGAATCAGGTCAGGCTCGGTGTTGCTAACTAATTCGATGCATTCTAACCCATTTTCAGCTTCACTAACCTGGTAGCCCAGCAGACTTAAATGCTCAGCAAGCGCGTGCCGAATAAAGTGCTCATCTTCACATATTAGTATATACATACTTAAATAGTATTATATTTTTTATATAATTAATATTTGTTATCCAAAGTATATTGGCTCTGAGTATCACTTCTTGATGCCACGTCTACTGATGCTTCTATGCTTTTTGACTCTAATTAGCTGTTTTTCCAAGGAAAAAACGGTTCGCATAGATGGTTCAAGCACAGTATTCCCAATATCTGAAGCAGTTTTAGAAGAATTTCAGAAAAAACAGCCAATTAAGGTAGTTATTGGCGTCTCTGGCACTGGTGGGGGCATGAAGAAATTCTGCACTGGAAAAATCCAAATCGCTATGGCTTCAAGGCTTATAAAAGAGTCCGAAATAGAGCTTTGCGCCAAAAATAACATTAAATATCAAGCACTTGAAGTGGCTTACGATGGCATTGTTATTGCGGTTAACCCGAAAAACACCTGGGTTTCCGAAATGACCGTTGCAGATCTAAAGAAACTTTGGGAGCCGAGCGCGCAAAATAAGATCTTATTCTGGGATCAGCTTAATAATGCTTGGCCTCATAAGCCCATCCATCTGTTTGCTCCTGGGGTTGATTCCGGCACCTATGATTACTTCACCAAAGTCATTGTAGGAAAAGAGCATGCTTCTAGAGGTGATGTCACTTCTAGTGAGGATGACAATGTTCTGGTTCAAGGAATTTCGACTGACCCATTTGCCATTGGATTTATGGGGTTTGGGTATTACTCTGAAAACCGGCATAAATTAAAAGCATTGTCCGTTAACGGAATGATGCCCACTTTTGAAAGCATCCTTAAAAAAACCTATGCACCTCTCTCAAGACCACTGTTTATCTACGTTCGTGAGAAAGAACTAAAACAGAAAAAGATAAAGGACCTGGTTAATTATTACCTATATGACAGCGACGAATTGATTCGTGAGGTTGGATATGTTCCGATCCAAAATAAGATATTGCTTTGAGCGAGGCTTGATTGCCTTCTGGAAGGCTTCAGCAGGCTTAGGGATTCTTGTCACTGTTTCCATACTTTTCATTCTACTTTCACAGAGTATCCAGTTCTTTAAGCAAGTTTCTTTTAGAGAATTCCTTTTTGACACTCAATGGACACCTCTATTTGCAGACAAGCATTTCGGGATATTGCCTCTATTAACAGGGACACTACTCACATCTTCGATAGCCATGTTAACTGCGCTGCCATTGGGACTTTTAGCGGCGATCTACTTGAGTGAATTTGCCTCAAGGAGAAGTCGAATAATTGTAAAGCCACTCTTAGAAATTTTATCAGGAATTCCAACAATCGTATATGGCTACTTTGCCTTGGTATTTTTAACTCCTGTATTGCAAAAAATCGTTCCGGAGCTTGCAGGATTCAACGCACTTAGTCCTGGGATCATGATGGGGATCATGATTATTCCACTTATTTGCTCCTTAAGTGAAGATGCTCTGTTTGCAGTGCCAAGAGGCTTAAGAGAAGCTTCATATGCGCTTGGTGCTACTCGAATAAACACAATTATAAGAGTCGTCATCCCAGCTGCCCTTTCTGGCATCAAGGCTTCAGTCATATTAGCAGTTTCAAGGGCAATCGGTGAAACCATGATCGTAACCCTTGCAGCAGGGCAGCAGCCAAATTTCACTTTAGATCCTAGAGTTCCAATTGAAACCATGACTACTTATATCGTCCAAGTCAGCATGGGAGATACCCCTAGAGGAACTTTGGAATATCAAAGTATCTTCATTGTAGGAGCCACCCTTTTTGTTCTAACGCTTGCTATGAATTTCTGGCTAAATACCACTAAACGGGGCATGAAATGATTGATCGCGCTTGCCGCCTAATCTGCTTATCTGCTATTTGGATTCCGCTCGGTGTTTTATTTATCTTGCTTTTCCAAGTTGTGCTTCAAGGTTCGGAGAGAATTGGTCTTGATTTTATTACGAGCTTCCCTTCTAGAAAGCCTGAACTAGCGGGCATTTATCCAGCGCTTGTTGGAAGTTGTATGCTCATTAGTTTAAGTGCACTTGTTGCAGTTCCTATTGGCGTAGGAGCTGCTATTTACCTAGAAGAATATGCCTCAAAAACTGCTTGGACACGATTCGTCGAAATCAATTTAAGCAATTTAGCCGGTGTGCCTTCCGTGATTTATGGACTCTTGGGCCTTGAAATATTTGTTCGGATTTTTGGTTTAGGCTATAGCCTTTTAGCCGGCGCCTTAACTCTGGCTCTTTTAATGCTTCCAATTATTCTAACAGCTAGCCGAGAAGCCATCAAAACAGTCCCTAAGCATTACCAGGAAGCATCTCTCGCTTTAGGTAGTTCTAAGTTTGTGACTATTTTACAAATTGTTATTCCATTAGCTTTGCCCGGCATTTTAACAGGATCCATCTTGGCGACCTCTAGAGCCATTGGTGAGACGGCGCCACTAATTGTCATTGGGGCTGCAACCTATATTGCTTTTATCCCAGATGGTTTGGATTCAGAATTTACGGCTCTTCCGATCCAGATTTTCAACTGGATTTCAAGACCTCAAAAAGCCTTCTCGAATGATGCAGCAGCAGGAATTATTGTCCTGTTAATCATACTATTCTCTCTAAGCGCTATCGCTATCTTTTTAAGAAACCGGTATGAACATCGATGAAACAGTTTGAAATACAGAACCTATCTGCCTGGTATCATCAAAACCAAGTCTTAAGCGGCGTCTCTCTGGATATCACCTTAAAAACCGCTACAGCAATTATCGGCCCTTCAGGCTGTGGTAAATCAACATTCATACGTTGTCTAAACCGAATGCATGAACTTTCTGAAGGCGCACGGCTTGAAGGTAAAATAATTCTAGATGGCGAAGATCTTCATGGGCAACAAATCGACCCTGTTATGCTTAGACGTCGGGTTGGTATGGTTTTCCAGAAACCAAACCCCTTCCCCCACTGGTCCATCTTAGACAATGCAGTCAGTGGCCTGAAACTTACCCATCGCTTAAAGCATTCAGATAAGTTTAGCATCGCTGAGTCTGCCCTTCGAAAAGCTGCACTTTGGAATGAAGTTAAGGATCGCTTAAATCAGCCTGGAGTTAGCCTCTCAGGTGGACAGCAACAGCGCTTGTGTATTGCTCGAGCTTTGGCAGTTGAGCCCGAAGTTATTTTAATGGATGAACCCTGCTCTGCATTGGATCCAATTGCAACTGCACGCATTGAAGACTTGATTCACGATCTTAAGAAAAATTATACTATAATTATTGTGACCCATAGCATGCAACAAGCGGCCCGAGTATCTGATCAAACTGCCTTTCTGTTACATGGCATATTAGTTGAAATGTCAGATACTAACCAACTATTTACTTCACCTAAAGATTCACGAACCGAAGACTACATTACAGGCAAATTTGGATGAGAAAAAAACACACCAGTCGTGAATATGAAAGTGAGTTAAAAGACCTTAAGTCTCAATTGGCAACCATGGCTTATGACGTCAAAGCCATGATTCATGATTCCATGAATGCCTTACAGAAAAAAGATATTAAACTTGCGGAAGAAGTCATTGAAAGAGACTTTTATATTAATCAAATCGAACTTGAAATAGATGAATTTTGTTTGATAATCCTAGCAAGAAGGCAACCGCTTGCAAAAGATTTACGATTCATCACAATTGCACTTAAAATGGTGACTGATCTCGAACGAATGGGAGATATGACGGTTAGCATTGCAAGGAGAGTCATCAAGCTTCAGAAAATGCCACCAGTTAAAATCCCGGACAAGATTCTTTTGATGGCAAAAAGTGTTCAGGAAATGCTTCAGTTGGCAATCGAATCTCTGCTTGAATCAGACGCAACTAAGGCCGATCAAGTTTTGGAGCAAGACGACAGTGTCGATGAGCTCTATCACCAAAATTTTCGGTATCTTATCAAACTTATGGCTCAAAACGAAAACCTGATCGAGCCTTTGGTACATTTGCAATCTGTTGCCAAATGGCTGGAGCGCCTTGGAGACCACTGCACCAATTTGGCAGAATTCGTGGTATTTAAAGTAAGTGGCGAGAACGTGCGTCACGTAAGCAGAGCTAAATAATTGTCATAAGTCCGCCGATCGACCGATGTCTCACGCGTATTGAAGTGAAATAGATCCAGCTTAGACGTCACGTCTAAGGAGGACTAAAAAAATGAAAAAAGTGTTTTCTGTTTTATCTTTAATGATGCTCTTTGGTGTTGCGATGCCCCAAAGTTCGTATGCGAGTCACGAACCCAATGGCATGTCCATGCTACGACATGGGTTTTGGAATTATTGCCGTTCAAACTGGGATTGTGGCCATGGCCGGCATTGCCGACGTTATAATAGATGGTACGGAGTTTGCGTGAGAGGACATCATGGCGGCGGTGGTCATCATGGTGGCGGACATCATGGTGGGCATCACGGAGGTCATCATGGTGGAGGACACCATGGCGGACATCATGGTGGACACCGCTAAAAAATAGCATCCTCGTCATTGCTCCTTCTAATGACCAAGGCGTTTCTTTGTCATACCAGCGAAGGCTGGTATCCAGAATATATCGCCAGATTGAGCTGGATGCCAGCCTCCGCTGGCATGACAAATGAACCCACTCCAACACTTTCTCAGCTCGCTTCGATAATTTGATTTTTGACATACATCTCCCCAAGTCAATTCGCATTGACGGCTAGAGACCGAGAGACTATGTACTTTCTCGGTCATACGTTGACTGCCGGATTCCCTCTAAATCTTGTCTGAGGAAGAGGGGCCGGCTTTTTTGCACGTAGAATTACGTGTGAGCTTTAGGCTAAAATAGGTTCTTAGTAAAAGTCCAGGAGTATTGCGTAAGAATTCGTTTATTCGCGAAATAGGTTCCAATAGGTTCCAGATTCTGTCTTGAAGTCAAGCCTCAGTTCTAACGAAGGGAGTGCTTTAGGACGCAACAATAATTTGAACTTTGATTTCTGGAATTAGTCGTTGGCTATAATCAATCAGGCGATCCAAGGTAAAGCGGTTGATTTTCCCTCTGACAATTTCGCTCACACGGGCTTTATCTATCCCCATTATGGTTGCCAAATCATCTTGACGAAGCCCGGATTCCCTTTGGTGCCTGGCAATCAATTGGCAAACTTCATATTTGGCACGTTCCAGCTCTGTAGCATCTTCTGATAATGCCACGCTAAGCTCTGGATAATTTGGATCTGAAAATTTATCCCGAATTTCTGACAATGTTTCTTTATCGGGAAAGAATTTTTTACCTAAAGCAGACATCATTTACCTCCTAAAACAATTAATTACACCTATAAAATCATCATCTTCCAACATGCACCAAACAAGCCGATACTGCTTCTTTCGATAAGGAATTCGATACGCTGTTCTCTGTTTACCCCTCAATAAGCGCATCCAGAGAAAGCTCTGGGAAAACAGACTTTACAAGGGTCAATGTATTCAGTGTTGGATTATATTTCGATGACTCAAGTCGTTGGTACTGATAAACGCTTTTAAATCCCATTTTAGAGGCCGTAGTCTCCTGAGACCAGCGATGCGCATTTCTACAGCGCCTGACCCAATATGAAAAAGCAATTTTTGGATCAAGTGCAACTTCCGCAATACTTCTTGAAGGCTCAATCTTAGTATCTGGAAGTGGAACAAAATCAGTCGATTTAACAGGTTCGCTCACGGCCAAATTGAGAGCCTCAACCATATTTATTTCCAGCTCTTTTTTACTGTCACCCTGTGTATAGCAGCCAGGTATTTCAATCCCCTGAGCCCGATAACCCTTACCTTCTCGATGAATTTTAAAATGATATATCATCTAAATCTCCTTTATCCCTTCTAGCGCCTTCAACAATGCTTGCTCTAACCCTTTTCCAAGCTCCTTGTGATTCGGAATAATCATGGTCGGCTTACCTACCTTCTTCAACTTAAAATGGCTCCCTTTCCCGCCCTTGACCAGGCTGTACCCCTTCTTTTCGAAAAGCGACTTCATTTTCTTCCCACTTAGCGGCATCTCAATTTCCACAGTACCACATATAAGTGGCCCCCTGTCAAATATTATGGATATCAAAAATTATTACTGAAAGGTTCTGGTTGAAATATCAAAGAAATCTTCAATGGAGGTTGTCACCTGCTAAAATCCGATGGTAGACGCCTATTTGGATGGATTTGGATGAAAATTCGGATGGACATGTGGATGCCAAAGGTATAATTAGAAATAAAAGGGTCCCGCATGTTCAATACCAATAATATCCAGATCACCCAAGAGATGCTGACTTTGATCGCCGAAATCGACGAATTTAAGGGTGCTTGGCAATCCATCGGGACTCTTATGCCAGAGCGATTGAAAGCCTTGCGCCACGTCGCTACAATAGAAAGCATAGGATCCTCAACACGTATTGAAGGCAGCAAGTTATCTGATCGTGACGTAGAACGCCTACTGGCCAATTTAGAGATTGAATCCTTCGCTACGCGCGATGAGCAAGAGGCAGCCGGCTACGCGCAGGTAATGGAATTAATTTTCAGAGAAGCAAAGGAAATTCCTATTACTGAGAACTACATTCGACAGCTGCACCGCGATCTTCTCGCTTATAGCGACAAAGATAAGCGACATCGTGGAAGCTATAAAACACATTCAAACAGCGTGGCAGCTTTTGATACGGATGGTAAACAGATTGGGATTGTTTTTGAGACGGCTACTCCATTTGAAACACCGCGTCTAATGGCTGAGCTCGTTGCTTGGATAAGTGAAGTTCGCGAAGTTGGTCGGATGCATCCCCTGCAAGTGATAGCGGTGTTTATCGTAGTATTTTTGGAAATTCACCCATTCCAAGATGGCAACGGACGACTCAGCCGAATTCTCACTACACTATTATTGTTGCAAGCCGGTTACGCCTATGTGCCATACGGCTCAATGGAGAGTGTCATTGAGAATAGCAAGGAAGGCTATTATCTTGCTTTAAGGCAAACACAGGGCACGATTCGTAGTGAGAATCCGAACTGGCAACCTTG
>JAESQZ010000107.1 GCA_016764955.1 Deltaproteobacteria bacterium
GCCTTAAATTCTAGTTCCACGCAATTAGAAGTAGTGGAAATAGTTGCATTCTCAGAGGTGGAAGATGTGAACTCTACCCAAATGAGCGCCATCAAGATCACTCCAAAAGAAATAGCCAATATCCCAGCAATTGGTGGAGAGGTTGATCTGATAAAAGTAGTACAGTTAATGCCGGGAATTCAAAAAGGCAGCGAGGGTGGAACCGGTATGTACGTGAGGGGAGGAGGCTCTGATCAAAATCTCATAATTCTTGATGAGGCAACGGTATATAATGTAGGACATTTATTCGGCTTCTTTTCTGTATTTAACAATGATGCAATAAAAGACGTAACTGTTATCAAAGGGGGATTCCCTGCATATTATGGAGGCCGTTTATCATCGGTGTTGGACATCCGATTAAAAGAAGGAAATACTCGGAAGTTCCATGTTGATGGTGGGGTAGGTTTGCTTTCTTCAAGATTAACCATTCAAGGACCTATCAAAAAAGATAAAATGTCATTTATTCTATCTGGAAGAAGAACATATATAGATCAGGTATTCAAAGTCGTTGGACTTCAAATCCCGTATTACTTTTATGACCTAAATAGTAAGATTAACTATAAAATATCGGATAAAGACAGGGTTTATTTTAGTAGTTATTTCGGTAATGATGTACTGTATTTTAATGAAACCGAAGAAGAATCAAATGACCTGCTAAATGCTGGCTTTACCTTAGGGAATTTCACATCCACTTTGAGGTGGAATAGGATTTATAATGCTAAACTTTTTTCTAATATTTCACTCATCCATACACGATTTAAATATGATATTGAAGGAAAGTTTCAGGACAATTCTTTGTTCATTTCCTCTAATATTCAGGATTATGCTATTAAAGCAGATTTTGATTATTTCCATGATCCCGAAAATCACATCAAGTATGGGATGGTTTACACAAATCATAATTTTCGCCCTAATTTAGTTAGTACCAGAGGGGATATTTCGAATTTATTAAAGTCAAGAAGTAAGGTTTTCATTCGTACTCATGAATTTGGGATGTATGCTTCCAATGATATGGAGATAAATAAACTTTGGAAGCTTAATTATGGCTTAAGAACCACCGGTGTATATGTGCAAGGAACTTTGTATGGAGGTTGGGAGCCAAGACTATCTGCTAAATATTCATTGACTGAAAATAGTTCTTTAAAAGCAAGCTATTCAAGAATGAATCAGTACATGCATTTGGTTGCAAGCTCTTCAGTTGCATTGCCTACCGATTTGTGGTATCCGGTAACGGAAAATGTGAAACCTCAGGTTTCTGACCAAATTGCAGCAGGTTATTTTTATAGGTTTAACAAGAGGAACACTATTGCTTCATTTGAAGCCTATTATAAATGGATGAAAAATATTATTGCATATAAAGAGGGAGCCAACCTTATCTTGAATGATAATTTTGATGATGAACTATTGAGTGGAACAGGTGATGCGTATGGAATGGAATTTTTAATAAAAAAGAATTCCGGAAAATTAACTGGTTGGACCGGTTATACAGTCGCATGGGCTACTCGTGATTTTGATGAACTGAACAAGGGTAAACGATACTTTGCAAAGTATGATAGACGTCATGATTACTCAATAGTTTTGATGTATGATCTTGGCAAGCGGTGGGACTTTTCTACGGTTTGGGTTTACTCCACTGGATCGAGGTTTACTGCGCAAGTTGGACAGTTCTTTATGCCAAATGCTTCTTTAACTAATGTTGACATATTGCCTATTTATACTGATAAAAATGCAATTGTTTTATCCTCATCTCATAGATTAGATCTGAATTTTATTAGAACTTCAAAGCCGGATGCCAAATGGCACAGAGAGTATCATTTTGGATGTTATAATTTTTACGCCAGAGCAACTCCATATCGTATTGACATAGTCTCATCAGATACTGGTGGTTATAAGTATCAACAACGGGGATTGTTTGGTTTTATATTGAACCTGGCATTTAATTTTAGTTTCTAATTGATTAAAAATTGAAAGATTGTAAAATTGTAAAATTGATTAAGTCTGCCATCATGAGGGTTAATTTATTTCATAAAAAGCAAAATTTAATGACGTTCTCATTAAGTAGATATAAAGTCCCCCTTGTAGCGTTGGGTTGTGGGAAGGAGAAGGGGGAGCGTGGCTGCCTGCAGCGAGGTAAGGGGGATGTAAAACCTGCATATCACGAATCAAAAGAAAGAGTTTCGGTAATTACAAACAAGATTCTTCATTACATTCAGAATGACAATGCCTTTAGGTTTGTTGTGCTAATTTTAATAACGGTTTTATTCGATTCATGCATTCCAAAGCCTCTGGATATTGATGTTGAGCCGGCAGATCCTAAATTGGTTGTTTCTTCTTATGTCGTGCCCAATAGAGTAATGGTAGTTTCTTTAACAAGGAGCTTTTCTGCTTTACAAGACCCGAATGAAAATGATACAACTGAAGCAATTTCTGAAGATTTTTTGGAGAAGGTTGCTGTTAGAACTGGTCTGGTTACCATTTCTTATAAAGGTAGAACCGATACATTGATTGGATTGGATTCTGTTCCCGGAATTTATTTTAGCATCAATACATTGCAATATGATTATGAAGAATACAGTTTATATGCATCTGACACGATAGAAGATCTGACAATAACTGCAATATCTACCATGCTTCCACAGGTGAGGTTTGACACTGTCTATCCACAAATCAAAAATGAATCGTTATTTATCAAATATCAGTTCACTGATCTTCCTGAAGATAATTGGTATGTGGTTGTATATTACAAAAAACTAAGAGACAGTTCTAACGCTGACCTTGATGTGAATGCGGATCCGTTTTCAAGAGGAGATAATGTACAAATCGGGCTTGACTTGCTAAGTGATGCAACATTTGATTCATCAATATATTTTGGTCAAAGAGAAATTTATGAGGTTGATTCAAGTGATACTTTAGGAATTGTTATTGCCAATATCAGTGAGGGATACTATGAATTTTTAGATGCACAAAAAAGGACGGAAGGGATTTGGGCACAAATTACGAGTGAGCCAATCAATTATCCAACCAATGTTATAGGAGGCTATGGTTATTTCAATACGCACCATCCTGATGTGGTGATCATTGATTTGAATGAACTCTAATTCGGGTATTCGTTAATTCAGTAATTCGTTCATCCAATTCTGCGAACTTTTCCAAAGTTTTAAACTTTGGAAAAGTTAAAGTTTATCAACGACAAAAAAATGCGTCATTGCAATGACGCTTGCGTCAGTTTGTTGGTTCATTTATCCGTCATTCCTGCGCAGGCAGGAATCTCCTGAGGTATGCGCATTACTCAGGAGATTCCCGTTTTCACGGGAATGACGCATTGATTGATTCTACTGCTCACTGCCCTTTGTCCTTTGCCTCTCTTCCACCTGTTCCCTCTTCTTCCTGAACAACCTCTTTTTAAGCATACTTTCAAAAAACTGATGCAAAACAAATATCCCCGTGGCCAAAATTACATTGGCAAGCAGCTTCCATGCCGGCTGCCCGGCACTGAAATTGTCTATGTAGGGGTCTAAGAATACGAGGATCCGCTCAAACAACATCACGAAAGTGAAAAACATAAAACCCTCTATCCACTTTTTGGGTATGGATAATCTGGAAAATGCAAGCACGGAAATAAATAATAAAACAATAAATATTACACTACCGGTATACTGCAACGTATTCCTCCTGCTTTTTACTTTTTCATTTTTCCTTTTTACTTGTTCTTCTTCCTGCTGTCGTTTCAACTCCGCCATCTCAAACTCATGCCTCGCCTCTAACTTGCCAATGTCTTTGCTTTTTTCTTCGTTGAAGAGGGTGTCTTTGGCGGTACTGTATTGTAGGTGGTGTTCGTAGGCTTTTTGGTATTGGTGGGTTTCATTGTAGAGTTCGCTTATTGATTGTTCAAATGTCATTTTAGAATGAAGTGCGCCAATGCTATCACATATTGTTAGTGATTGCATCAGGTAACGTTCTGCTTCCGGGTAGTTCTTTAATTTTGTGTAAAGTGAGCCTATATTGCCTAAGTGTATTCCAATACCATTTATATCCCCCAATTCCTCATCCATTTTCAGCGCTTTGAAATAGTACTCCAACGCTTTGGGGTAGTCGTCTTGTTCATAATATATATTTCCGATAATGCCAAAAGATATTGCAATACTATTTTTATTCCCCAAATCCTCAGCGATTTTCAGCGCTTTGAAATAATACTCCAAGGCTTTGGGGTACTCGCTTTTAATCCAATAGACAAGTCCAATATTTATGAACGAAGCGGAGAGAGACTTTTTATCACCGAGGGATTCTCTTATTTCTAATGACATGAAATAATTATTTAATGCCTGGGAGTAATCTCCTGCTAAATATTTAATTACTCCAATTGAATGATATGCATGGGCTGTTCCTTTTTGAAAGGAAATATTTTTGGCTAAATTCAGTGACTTTTCAGCATATTCAAGGGCTTCTTGGGGTTGGGTGTAAATTAATTCCCAGGCAATTTTGTACAGCAGATTAACTTTTGTGGTATCATGGATGCCCCCCTCGGTCCCCCCCAAGGGGGATGCCGTTGATTAAGCTTTTGTAATTCGATTTTGAGGGAGTCAACAAGGGGAGTTACGGTTTTTGAAGTGTTGTCTGAAACGGATGTATTGCTAAACGATTGCAACAGTATGCAATTTAAGGGAGATTCTAAAAGCTGCCACGAAGGCACGAAGGCACAAAGGTTCACTAAGTTTTCTTTGTGCTGCTTCGTGTCCTGGTGTCTTTGTGGCAATAAAACTTGAGTGGTTAGAATTACACACAAAACAAACAACAACATCCCCAAATTATTGAATGGGCTGTTTTGTACACCCAGGGTGCGTTTTTCCAATTTGCCTGCCA
>JAESQZ010000108.1 GCA_016764955.1 Deltaproteobacteria bacterium
AACCGTAGGTTTTCGTTCAAATGCCCCCGCTGGTCCAAGATCGAGTTATTCAGACGACGTTGCATATAAGCTCAATGCTCATTCGTTGATTTCCCCTTGTTTTCTTCAACTTGATGCTCTATCCAGTGATTTTGATAAAAGGTTTCTGTCATCGTCTTAAGTGTGCCCGAATAAATCATCATAAAGCCGACAAAAGATAAAACAATGGTATAAGGAACCGCTGCAATCATCATTTTGATGTAAGACAATCGAATTAATGGCGCCAGTGCCGAGGTCAGCAGGAACAGAAATGCCGCCTGACCATTGGGGGTGGCAACACTTGGCAAGTTAGTCCCGGTGTTGATTGCAACGGCCAGCATTTCGAACTGCTCGCGGGTAATTTGCCCCGCCTGCAGCGCTGCCGCAACTTCATTGATATACACAGTACCGACAAATACGTTGTCGCTGACCATCGATAAAAGCCCGTTGGCAATGTAAAACATCACCGGCTGCATATTCCCTTCAAAAGTGAGCACCCAATCGATCACCGGGGTAAAAAGTTGTTGGTCAATGATAACCGCGACAATCGCAAAAAATACCGCCAGTAATGCAGTAAACGGCAGCGCTTCCTCAAACGCATGGCCTATGGCATGTTCATCAATCACCCCGGTAAAGGCGGTGGCCAAAATGATGACGCTTAAACCGATCAACCCGACCGGGGCAAGCTGCAAGGCGAGCCCTGCAATCAACCAAATCGCGATTGTACCCTGTGCAATTAATTCGACCTTATCTTTATAACTCCGGTTGTCTTCTTCATGCTGGGCAAAATCGACCAGCACGGCTCTGACGTGGTCTGGTAGTTGAACGCCGTAGTGAAACCAGCCTAATTTCTCGACCAGGTAACAGGTTAATAATCCCGAGAAGAAAACCGGGATCGTCACTGGCGACATACGGATTGCAAATTCGACAAACTCCCACCCGGCTCGACCGCCGATGATTAAATTCTGCGGTTCTCCGACCAACGTCATCACACCGCCTAAGGCGGTACCGACAGCGGCATGCATCATGATATTGCGGAGAAAGCCTCGAAATTGCTCCAAGTCTTGCCGATTTAACTCAGGTAACTCGTGATCACTGGAATGATCATGCTCTTGTAAAAAATGCTTTCCCGATGCCACTTTGTGGTACACGGCGTAAAAGCCAAGTCCAACGCTGATAATAACGGCAATGACCGTCAGCGCATCAAGAAATGCGGATAGAAAAGCGCTGGCAGAGCAAAACAATAATGACAGCACTATTTTTGAATTGATTTTTGTGATCATTTTGGTGAACGCATATAACAACAGCTTCTTGATGAAGTAGATACCGGCCACCATAAAGATCAGCAGCAGTATTACTTCTATGTTAGCAGCGAGTTCATGTTCAATTTGCGCGGGTGTTGTCATCCCTATTGCCACGGCCTCAATGGCCAACAAACCGCCAGGTAGCAGCGGATAACACTTAAGCGCCATTGCCAAGGTGAAAATAAACTCCAGCACCAGTGCCCAACCGGCAACATAAGGAGAGAGCCAAAATAACACGGGATTAATCAATAAAAACACAATAATCGTGAGTTTGTACCAGTCTGAAGCAGTACCGAGAAAGTTTTGATACACAGCATTGGAAAATTTTTGTGGCATAGGTTACCTGTCCATTTCGTTGTTAGTTGTTTTAATAGTGTAAAAATATTTGTTAATGTCGATAAAAAAGCGCTGCTAAGCAAATTCCAAAAAAGTAAAGTATCAGGTTATCGGTGTAAGTGTACATCAGGACATCATTAAAGCCTCGCTTTAGTTTAACTCTTTTTTAGATAGCTCAATAATTAAACCGATGGCGGCACCAAGCAAAGCGACGACAGCCGCAGCCGAAAAGAACAATATAGCTATTTTAATATTACTGGTTATCTCGATTAACCCTGCCAACACCGCAATGTAAAATTCTAGCATACCACTAAACCCACCGATCCTTGCCCCGGAAACAACCGTTTCAAAATCTCGCGTCTTTTTCGGCTTCATTAATATGCTTCCATCGATTCAATATATTCTTACAAATTGTTATAACTCTCGAGTGACTTCATTATTTTGTTGTCATTTAGCTATCAGAGTTCGACTGCCAGCGTTGTCAATAGCGAATCACACGATACTAAAATTCCTCCCACTATTAGCAGAAAACTTTAATCGCAGGCTCAACGTGATCAAAAAATATTTTTGAGTGAATAAATTGGTTGACTGCGACACCCATATCGACACGGTTAAACTTATATATAGACTACTTATGAACATCCGTAAATTCGAATATTATTGAAACATTCATCGACTAATTCGATCTTTGCTTGATTAATGACACCGCTAAATTACAATCATCTTTATTATTTTTATGCTGTCGCTACTGACGGCAGTATTGCTAAAGCCAGCGCCAGGTTGCACCTGACACCACAGACAATCAGTGGTCAAATCACCAGTTTTGAGGCGCAAATAGGTGTTAATTTATTCGAGCGAAAGGGTAAAAAACTGCAACTTTCGGAAATGGGACACCTGATTTTTGGTTATGCGGAAGAGATTTTTCAGTTGGGTGATGAGTTAAAAAATGTTCTGAAAACCCAAGAGCCGGCACACTGGTTGACGTTTACCGTCGGCGTTACGGGGGTGATCCCGAAGGTGCTGGCATACCAGTTGCTCAACCCGGCGCTAAATATGGCAGAGCCAGTTCGTTTAATTTGCAAAGAAGGTGATCAGGATGGCTTATTGGCAGAACTTGCCGTCAATAAACTAGATTTGTTATTAACCGATCAGCCTCTTGAAATGGGCAGTCGCATAAAAGCGTACAATCATCGTCTGACGGAGAGTGGCTTTACTTTTTTCGCAACAAAACAATTGGCTTCTCAATATGGAAAAGGGTTTCCACAATCATTATCAGGACAGCCTTTTTTGCTGCAGGGTAAAAACACCGCAGTTAGACAACGCCTTTCATCGTGGCTGGAAAAACACAACATTATACCGAACATTGTTGCCGAATTTGATGACAGTGCACTGATGAAATCTTTTGGACAAGAAGGCTATGGCATCTTTACTGCGCCAACTCTTATAGAGAAAACCATAGTGTCTCAATATCATGTTAAAATCATCGGTCGGACCGATGAAGTCAAAGAGCATTATTATGTAATTTCACCGGAGCGAAAACTTAAACATCCGGCAATCCTTGAAATAGTTGACGCAGCAAGCTAATTGATTTTTCTAAATTCTTCGCTATCATTATGGGACGCAAATAACTCAGCTTTAACAAGGTCGTAATACCAACCGTGTATTCTCAGTTTGCCT
>JAESQZ010000109.1 GCA_016764955.1 Deltaproteobacteria bacterium
GCTTTGCAATGTTTTTTTATCCACGCAAAGTCTTTGTCTCGGTTAGCGGCGTTGACGCAAAGCAAAAATTTCTCTGGTGAAAATTTATAGCCGACCAAGTCATCGACGATGCCCATTTGCTCGTTTAGTAATAACGCATAAAAAGCCCGGCCTGGTTTATATTTACTGGTGTCCTGGTGCAAAAGCTCTGAAATAGCGCCTTCAGCGTTAACGCCCGTGATCCAAATTTCGCCCATGTGGCTCACGTCAAATAGCCCTGCTTTTTCACGAACAGCCATGTGTTCAGAGCGATCGCTGGTGTAACGAACAGGCATCGAGTAACCAGCAAATTCGGTCATCTGAGCGCCTAGTTTGACGTGGCCATCATAAAGGGGCGTTTTTTTCATGATAGCTAAGAATAGGGCATATTGCTGATGAAATGTTATACGAGCGCTTTTAGAACTTCCTGAACGCTGATTAGTCGAACGTTTTGAGGGGCTTTGAAATTTTGGGGGAACTCAGGACAAAAAAGAGCATACTCGATGAGCGCCTTTTCTTGGCGCTGCACAGGCGGAATTCCTTTAGTCATCAATTCTTCTAACTGTTGTTGAACCCAAGAGGGTGTCGCTGCTTTTGATGACCATTTGGCCTCGCCAATCAAAAAATGTTTTTGGTCATGAGATTGGCTTAAAATGTCCCATTCAGGACCCTTGCCATGCCAGAAGCGTCCTGCAGGTTCATAAAGTTTTCCCCAGCTTGATGACAATCTTGGAATGGCTTCTCTACAAAGTTCCTCCCAAAGAAGAGCGGCCAATCTCGGCAAATGTTCTTCGAAGCACTCAATGCGTGACTTCGCAGAAACATGAGACAGTAAACTACGCCGAGGAGCGACTACTTGGAACCAAAATCTGAGGAATGGGTCCTTGATTTTATATAGTGTCCTTTTTGAATTTTTAACAGTTGAGCCATAAGGCACTTCCCGCTCGATAAGATCAAGCTGGATCAGTTGTTCAGTGGCCTTGCTTAGGTTGGTCGCTGGCACTCCTAAACGACTGGCTACTTCAGAAAGCCTATGGGCCCCAAGCCCAATCGCGTCCAGAATGGGCTTAAGATGTATGGCGGATGGCGACTCTGCTTTGAGGAGTCTTTCAGGTTCCTCATGTAAGGGACCCATGGGATCCAAAACAAGCTGCTCTGTTTTGTGACCAAGAGTTCCGGGAATATTTTCAGCAAGTTCCCAGTATTTTGGAATACCGCCAAACACCGCATAGAATTCAAGCATTTCTTTTGCCGTGTTTAATGAAAGGTCTTTTGTGTATCCGGCCAGGAGTGGTTTCAGCTTGATGATTTCATCGGCCCTACCATATAAGGGTGCTGAAGGATCCAAAATGGTTCCCTGCATCATGCGCTGGGATGAACCTGATAGAACGATAATCAATCCGCATTTTTTGGCATCATGATCAATAAATTTTTGAAAGATACTGGAAAGTTCAGGGGTCTTTGCAAACAAATAGGGAACTTCGTCAATTACCAATGGGCCTCGCCAGTTTCGCGCAAGAGCATCCTTCCCAAGTCGTGTTAGCAGAGACTGCCAATCCGGGTACTCAACGTCTGAAAAGCCCGGAAGCGCGGCTTCTAGGGCAAGTGCCATGAATTTTCGCTGGATAGGAGCGGCAGATTCATCAGCCACATAATAGAGCCCCTGGTTCTCTTCTACCCATTCAATTAACAGTCTGGTTTTACCCACGCGTCTACGCCCCCAAATTACGCCTAGAGCGGATTTGGATGCTTGGGCCAGCCCTCGTAAACGACTTAGCTCCTGTTGACGATTGGTGAACTTCATCTAAACATTATGCTGTGAAACATAATGTTTGTCAAACTAATCTGAATCGGTTAGGCGAGGGCTGGCGCTAAGCGCTTATTTATATTAGAGAAACAGTTAATAGCTATGCCAACCATCACCATAAAAAACATCGATAACGAAGGACGCGGGCAGGCCATGTTTGAGGGCCATGATTATCGCGTGCGTGGCGCTTTCCCTGGTGACGAAGTCGAAGTTCAAGTTGAGCGCATTTTTAAGTTTCACAATATTTGGGCTTCCAAGGCTAAGCGTTTTGTCAAAAAGGGTCCTCATCATATTAAGAGAAGCTGCTCGCACACAAGGCCTTGCCCCGCATGCCCATTGCATGATGCTAATCTAGAGCTTGAGCAACAGGTCAAACGTGACCGGATTATCAATGCGCTTAAAGAGCAAGGCATAAACTTTGAAGTTAGCCCAGTCGTCCCCCATCCAAATCGATTGGGCTATCGGCAAAAAGTAAAACTCATGGTGGGCGGTGGCCCTGGCGACTTAAAGCTAGGCGTTTATGTGCCTTACTCGCATAAGTTTAAAGAGGCCGGTGACTGCCCGCATGTGAACCCAGCGATTAACCAGGCTGTCAAAGAGTTGATGCCTATTTTTAACAACTACAGAGTTGAGGGGCTGCAAGCGATTATTTTAAGGGCCGGGCAAGATGGCGTTGCCGGTATTTTTGTAACCACCCAAGCTATCCCAGAGGTTGCTTGGGAAAAAATATCTCTATTAAGCGCCAAAGAGCGTATTCAAGATCAAAAATCAAATAGCTTGCTAGGTGGCGTTGTTGGTAAAATAAAGGGCCCTGGGAAAATTCGGAGCCTCGAAGATGGGCAGCTCGTCGACCCAGAGGCCTTTTGCCAAACTGACCCAGCTCAAGCACAGCGCTTATATGAATTAGTGGCAGACTTTTTGTGGCAAGGTGAAGGGCGTTATGTTGACGCTTTCGCAGGCGTTGGCGGATTTTCAAAAGCGCTACTCAAAAAGGGCGCTTGTGAAATCACGGCGATTGAAAGTAATCCAGTTTGTAAGGAGTCGCTAGAAGCGCTCGAATTGTCATGCCAGCGCAGGCTGGCATCCAGCTCAATCGCCAGCTCTATTCTGGATCCCAGCCTTCGCTGGGATGACAACACCCTAGGCCTAGTCCTAGACCCACCCAAAAAAGGTCTCATGGACGAGGCCGAAGCTTATGCCAGCACTGGCGCTAAACGCGTAGCGCTGGTGTCATGTGACCCAAAATCCATGGCGCAGGACTTGAAAATCCTGCTTAAACACGGATACAAAGTTCAGAAAATCATACCTGTTGATTTATTTGGGGCAACACCTGCGGTTGAGACTGTGGTGCTACTGGAGCGCTAGAAAACCAGCCTGCCTGTATGCGCCTGTTTTTACACACACTTTTTCCTAAAGGGGGCTGTAAGTAATAAATGAAATCAAGCTTCAAATAATATATAATGAAAAAGGAAGGTTTTTTATGGCGAAGCGAATAGGGGGAGCTCCTGATGGCGGAGCTGAACGGCTGAGAGCAGAGCAAGAGGTTCAAAAACAACCTCAAGATTCTTTTGCCCATGCCTCTGGAGTAGCAGGAGGCGGCGCAGCAGCTGTAGCGGCACCTGCAGCGCCGGCTGTGGTGGCTACTCGTGTGCGCTTTGAAGTGCTGGACTTAAGCACAGACTCTAAACGCCTAAGTTTTCTTTTAAAAGTTCAACAAGCAGTACCTAATCTTTTTAAAGACGCTGCAAACTACGATATTAATTTGTTTGACTTAGCAAAAGATCAAGGCGCTTTGGTGGAGCACTTGGCTCAGCAGCAGGGCTACGCAGAGGCCATGAATAATAAAAAGCAGCCAGTTTCGATAAAAATTACGCCTCCTAGAGAAGGTATTACGGTTCAGGCAAGAAGGATAAAACAGCAAGCTATTGATGAATGGAAAGCGGGGCTAACTCAAACCCTTCTTGATACCGAGCCGGAAAACGCTGCTGCCCCAACTGAAGCTGCAGCTGCCGGTGGGGGCGCTGCTGCGGCTGCGTCTGGAGATATGTCTTCTCTTACTCCACTGCAGCACTTGAATAGTCAGATCGAGAAGCTGAGTCAATCAGCTACTGTTTCGCTTCAGATTGGTTCGCTGCTAAATCCAGCAGTATGGTTATCGTCTAATGAGAGCTCGGACAAAAAAAAGCGAGAAGAATTTGCTCGTGATTTGCAGGCTTTGGAAGATAACTCCCCCCATGGAAAGCTTTTGCATCTCAAGACTCTTTATCCTAACAATGCTAAAATTCCTGAAGTCGATGCAGCTCTAAAAACTCTAGACTCTCGAGAGCAACTTGCCCGCCTAGCAGAGCTGTGTGTGGTTCTTTCAGGTGAGCCAGAACCTCAAACTTGGGGTGAAGCAAGGCAAAAGGTTGGGCAGTTAAATGCTGAGCGGCTGATTTATTTGGATGACAAAGAGGATGTGCTTAAACACCTAGAGCCCAATCATACTGATTTAGTCTTTAAACGAATTCATCATTTTGCTTCTCAAGAAGAATCCTCTGCTCAAAGAACAACTACTCCGGTTCATTTACGAGAAATGCCACCAGGTGTGGCTATCTTTAGAGGTTGTGTTGGAGGAGATTGCTCCTCTCAGTATTCTTTCCC
>JAESQZ010000110.1 GCA_016764955.1 Deltaproteobacteria bacterium
AGCGAGCGCTCAGAAATCTACCTGCTAAAAAACGCCTTCAAAATGATGAGGATTTTTTATAGAAGCGAGCTTTAATCTTAATTGGTCCAAGAGGCAGCGGAAAAAGTACGTTTTTGTTGACACTTTCTAAAAAGTTTAAGGGTAGGGCATTTTATATATCATTGGATAATCCATTGGTAGCTGGTACAAGCTTATTCGAATTTGGAGACTGGGTTTTCCAAAATGGGTTTGATGCTCTTATTTGTGATGAAGTTCACTTTCATCCGGATTGGTCTACGCACCTTAAAGCACTCTATGATAGCCACCCAAACAAGATTATCTGGGCTTCGGATAGTTCAAGTCTCATTCTCAGAAAAGGAATGGGGGATTTATCGAGACGTTTTTTAGTACGCGAATTTTCTTACTTAAGTTTTCGAGAATATCTGTGGCTTAAACATGGACTGGAAATCCCAACACAGGCTCCTGAAATTGAAAAAGTTATTCATGAAGCTGGCTATAATCTTCAAAGAGAATTCAAAATTACATCCGTGGTGGCATAAGGCCTTTTTTTCTAGAAGGTGACTACGAAGAGCGCTTGAAGAACACAGTAGATAAAATCATTCATTCTGACATTCCACACTTTTTACCAGAAGTTCGTGAAAGTCATCTTAATTTGATGCGACATATTATTGGTTACCTCGCCACCTCTCCTATCCCAACCCTTAATATTGATAATCTGGCTAAAACCTGGTCTGTCGGCAAGCTTACTGTTTATAACTTGTTGGCTGTTATGGAAGATACCAGCCTTATTCAAATCATTAGGCATGAAGGTTTAAAGAAAGGCAAAAGCAAAGGCGGTAAAATATTTTTTGCGGACCCAAGTTTGTATGCTGCTTTTCATGGGCAGCTTGGCAATATACGAGAGGCTTATTTTTGCATGCAGATGCGAAAACTTGGGCTAACTCCAGAGTGCCCCAAAGATGATAGCCAATATGATTTTAAAGCAGGAAACAAGACCTTTGAAATTGGTGGACGATCGAAGAAGGCAAAACAGGCTGACTTTGTCATTCGAGATGATATCGATATGCCCTCAGGGCGTGTTATTCCGCTGTGGTATCTCGAATTTTTGAAACTCTAGAAGCGGCACCAATAGGGTTGAATAGGCGAATAGGCGTCTATTTTATTTTTGCCTTGCAAATACCAACTATAGTTGGTATAAATAAAGTGTGCCACTAAGCGGGAAAGAGATGTGCAAGTTGTTTTTAAAGGCTGGATATAGAATTGTTCCCAAGCAAGGAAAAGGCAGCCACTGCAAATTGGAGAAAGAGGGAAACGTTTCAATTGTTCCTATGCATAAGGAGTTAAAAAAGGGGACTGAGCGAAAGTTATTAAAGGAGCTAAAATCATGAAATATCATTTTAAAGCAGAAAAGGAAGATGTAGGTTACTCGGCCCAATGTGTGGAAATCCCGGGATGTATTACACAGGGCGATACTTTGAAAGAGCTCAATCAGAACATGAAAGAGGCGCTGGAACTTGTTTTAGATGAACTTCCTGATTCAAAATATGTAGCACCTTTACCAAATGAAAGGATTCGGCAGAGCAAATCCATGCATATTGTGTCTCCAGATCCGCAGATAGCATTGGCGCATATGGTTCGCTATTACAGAATCAAGCACAAGATGACTCAAAAGCAGATAGCCAAGAAAATGGGTTTTAATGATATTTATAGCTATCAGAGACTCGAGTCATCTAATTGTAATCCAACCTTGAAAACCATCCTAAAAATAAAAGAAATCTTGCCAGAAATTTCTTTTGATATTGCGATGGCTTGATTTTAGACAAAGCGAAATAGAACTTGAGCCAAACTCTGGTTTTGCTATAGGCAGAACTTGTGAAATCATCTTTAAAAGAAAAAGCCTATCGGTTAATGCTTTATGGTCGTGAACTCGACAAGAAAATGCTCATTTTGCTGCGCCAAGGCAAAAGTTTTTTTCATACTGGTTGCATGGGGCATGAGGCAGTTCAGGCAGCTGCAGCTCTTAGTTTAGATCCAAAACGCGACTTTTTATTCCCGTATTATCGCGATCAGGTTTTAGCGCTCGGGATGGGGATGACGCCTGAAGAGTGCTTATTGGCTTTTTTAGGTCGTGAAGGAGATCCTACATCCAATGGCCGCCAAATGCCGCAGCATTATGGTCACCCAAGCTTAAATATCCCGAGCAGCTCGTCTTCAACTGGGACACAGTATTTGCAAGCTGTGGGTTCTGCCCTCGCATCTATGCGAGCAGATAAGCCCAAAGACTTGTCGATTAGTTTAGTTTGCTCTGGAGATGGCACGACGAGCCAGGGGGATTTTCATGAAGCCTTAAGCTGGGCTACTCGTGCAAAAGCGCCTGTAATATTTTTAGTCGAAAATAATGGCTATGCGATTAGTGTGCCACTAGAGCAGCAAAGACCTGGGGCACAAGTAGCTGATATGCATGCAGCTTACCCAGGCTTAAAGTTTGAGCGTGTCGATGGCTGTAATTTTGAGGCTAGTTATAAAACTTTTGAAAAAGCGGTTAAGCATGCACGCAAGGGCTTAGGGCCTGTCTTAATTGATGCCAGTGTGGTGAGGCTATTGCCACATAGTTCTTCGGATGACGATAAAAAATACAGAGCGATTAAAGAACTAGAGGCGGATAAAAAGCGTGATCCGCTCGAAGCCAATAAGATGCTTGTTTCTGCCAAGAAACGAGAAATTTTAGAAAAAGAGATTTTTGAAGAAGTCGATGCTGCGGCTGATAGGGCGTTGGCTGCGCCGTTGCCGGATGTTTCGACAGTTGAGGAGTTTGTGTATGCGCCGGCTGTCACCTCGGCCTTGAGCCGGGGTCCAGAAGAACACTGGATCCCGGGTCAAGCCCGGGATGACAGTATGGAGGCCCAGGGTGACAGTATGGGGGCCCAGGGTGACAGTATGGGGGCCCAGGGTGACAGTATGGGGGCCCAGGATGACAGTATGGGGGCCCAGGATGACAATACGGGTGCCGAAGTCGTCCTCGTCGACGCTATTAACCGTGCTTTAGCCGATGAACTAGAACGTGATGAGCGCGTATTGGTTTTCGGCCAAGATGTTGCCGGAGCTAAAGGCGGCGTGTTTACAGCAACAAGAGGGCTTACGGATAAGTTTGGAGCAGAACGCTGTTTTAATGCGCCGCTTGCTGAATCCAGTATTGTCGGCGTAGCCATTGGAATGGCTTTGCGTGGCTTAAAACCAGTGCCAGAGATTCAGTTTGCTGATTATATTTGGACAGCGATGATGCAAATTCGTAATGAGCTGTCTGTTATGCGATATCGCTCGAATAATGCTTGGCCTGTGCCAGTTGTGATTCGTGTGCCAGTGGGTGGTTATATCCATGGTGGGCTATGTCACTCCCAAAATATCGAAGCGATTTTCTCGCACTTTCCAGGTTTAAAAGTTGTTTTGCCGAGTACTGCGTTGGATGCTTATGGTTTGCTTAAGTCGGCTATTCGAGATGATGATCCAGTGCTGTTTTTAGAGCACAAATCGCTTTATCGCCAAAATTTTGCCAAAAGCAGGTTGCCAGAAAATAAAGACTGGTGTTTGCCGATTGGCAAAGGGATCATTCGCACGCAGGGTTCGGATATCACAATTGTCACCTATGGGGCTTTGGTTCAAAGGGCGCTTGATGTGGTGCGAGAGCTTGAGCAAGTGAGTGTTGAGGTAATCGATTTACGCAGTATTAGGCCTTATGACTTTGACTTGGTGGCGCAAAGTGTGCGTAAAACAGGCAGGGTTTTGGTATTGCATGAAGACACTCGTTTTATGGGTTTTGGGGCTGAGCTGGCAGCTGAGATCTCAGAAAAATGCTTCCAAGATTTGGACGCCCCTGTGCGCCGCCTAGCTGGTTTGGAAACCCCTGTTCCTTATGCAACAAACTTGGAAGAGCAGGTGTTGCCACAGCCTAGTTGGATTGAGAAAGCCATTCGGGAGTTATTGGCTTATTAGAGCCTCTGTGCTAGATCTAAGGCCCAATGTCCAAAGAGATTATTATTAACGCCGATATGGCGGAAGAGGTCCGAATCGCGATCGTACAGAAAGGTCGCTTAATGGATCTCGATATCGAAACACAAAGCCGTGCAAAGCATAAAGGCAATATTTATAAGGGTATTATTTCCAACATAGAAGACAGTTTAGAAGCTGTTTTTGTGGATTTTGGTGAAGAGCGGCAAGGCTTTTTGCCAATGTCTGAAGTTCGCCCAGAGCTCTACCCTCAAGAACTTAAGGATAAGAAAAAGCCAAAGCCTTCTGAAGTTTTAGCCAGAGGCCAAGAGATTATTGTTCAAGTGACCAAAGACGAAATTGGCAATAAAGGCGCGGCGGTGACGACTTATTTGTCCTTACCTGGTCGCTATGCTGTTTTGATGCATTCAGACGAAGGCGGCGGAGGTATCTCACGTAAAATTGATAGCGAGTCAGCTAGGAAAGCTGCCAGAGAGATGCTTTCGAAATTAAGTATGCCGGAAGGGTTGGCAGTTATTATTCGGACTGCTGGTATGACTGCAACTCGCCAGGACTTACTTCGCGATTTTAAGAATCTTTGTGAAGCTTGGGCGCGGGTCGCTAAGGGTGCTCAACTTGGACGTGCGCCAACGCTTTTATATCGCGAGCCTGATATCGTTGTTCGAACGGTTCGAGATTACTGTACGCCCGATGTTAGTAAGATTGTGATTGACGATGAGGCTGAGTACGATGAAGCGCATAAATATTTTTCTGAAAATGGCCCCAGCTTGGTTTCGCTTCTAGAACGTTACACAAAAAAAGAGCCTATTTTCCAGTCTTATGGGGTTGAAAAGGCAATTGAGGAACTTTTTCAGCGCCAAGTTAAATTGCCGTCTGGTGGTTATATTATCATTGAGCAGACAGAGGCTTTGGTTTCAGTTGATGTTAACTCAGGTAAGTCAACCAGAGAAGAAGATCATGAATCGACTGTTTATAAGACGAACTTAGAAGCCGTTACAGAACTTGGTAGACAGCTGAGACTGAGGGACTTTGGTGGCATTATTATTGTTGATCTGATTGATATGGTCTCTGGAAAGCATAAGCGTCAGGTTGAATCGGCGCTTAAAGATGCCATGAAAGCTGATAGAGCTAAAATCAAAGTTGGTCGTATTAGTGAAAATGGTACTTTGGAATTGACGCGCCAGCGTTTGCGTCAGTCTCACCAACTTATTAGCCATGTGATTTGTGAAAATTGCGAGGGGACAGGTCGAGTTCGTGATGCAAGTGGCCTTGCGATAGCTGCGTTACGTAGTATTTATGCTTATTTAGCAAAGAAAAAGCAAAACTTGAGTGCGCTAACAGTTAAGCTTCCTGTGGAAGTAGCGAATCAGCTTAATAATTTAAAGCGACGTGAGTTGCTTGAGTTATCAGATTCCCACCAGACCCAAATATTGATTAAAGGCGAGATTGGAATTCGAGAAGGGGAGATTAAGTTTTCTGAGGAGCGGCGTGGTCAAGCTGGGCTTGAGATGTCTTCAAAAGCATCTAAAACGAAGCAAAGAGGTAGAGGAACAAGACAGCCTACCAATTTACCTCCTCCAGATATCGGCCCAGCACCAACTTTAATTGACTTTGATGAGAATGCGCCTGATATGGATCAGCCGCTGCTTTCCTCTGCTCAGATGGCTGGAGAACAGCACTTTGAGGATCCATTGCTAGAAGCATTCTTTGGAACCGCGCCAGATATGGAACTAAAAGCTAATAATGAGTCTGAAGAGCAAGATTCTGAGGATATGGCTGATGGTGAAAAGCCGGCCCCTAAGAAGCGACGCAGGCGCTTTTCTCGCTCTAGAAAGCCTAAGCACTCAAAAGAGGAGAAAGAAGCATCAGAACCTACTTCTGAGGAGATTAATTCATGATATTTGGAATTATTGTCGCCCTTAATGTGGCATTTTTGTTATTAATTTTTGCGGCTTTTAGGAAACGAGTCAAAATTTTGGAAGCTGAAAGTCCTCAGGGGGCTAATCCACAACGCGGACCTGACCAAAAGATTAGCAAATTACGAGAAGAAATATCAGCTTTGAAAGAAGAGAGCGCGCGTAAGTCAAAGCAAGTTGAAGAATTACGTGAAAATGCTAAACGCCGTATGCGCAAGAACGCTCAGAAAGAAACTCAAGAGGAAGTATCTAATATGACTCAAAGTTCCCCCCAAAGCTCAAACTTTGATGTTGCTTTGAAGACAGTTCAGCAACAAGCAGCACAGTCTCATCAAGAAGAGCTCAAACAACTTAAAGAGCGCTATGATGAAAAGATTTCAAAACTTCAGACCCAGCTCGGGGTACGTAAGCAGAGTATCGAGAAAAATAAAAAGAAGCTTAACGAAGAGCTCATGGCAAGCGCCGAGGGCCTCCCCGAGGACGTTATTCAGGAAATGGGTCGCTTGATTAAGCGTTCAGAGCACGCTGAAAAGCTTTTCTCAGCAACCCGGGGTAAACTCCAAATGTCCCAAGAACGCTTTTCGGAAATGCAGAAGCGCTATTTTGGTGTTTGCCGTGAATTAGCTTTGGCGACTGGCCAAAATCTTGAAATCACTGATTTGGAAGCACGCGATCAGGCAGAGAATATATTAGACGCTTCTGAAAAAGGCGCATAGCTGTCACCCCGGCCTCCGAGCCGGGGTCCAGCCCCCGACTCAAAGGCCGGGGGTTAAATTTTTGTACAACATAAAAAAAAGGATGTTTTTCTTATGAAGAAGTTAGTGTTTGTTATGATGGCTATGCTTTTGGCTTCCGGAGCTGTTTTTGCGGAAAGCGCAAAAGGCGTTTCTCAAAAGAGAGATATGGCTATCACCTGGAATCCGCTATCCTTATTAGGTTTGACTTTGGCAGGTTCATATGGAATCGCGCTTCATGAAAAAGTTGCGCTTATTGTGCCTCTGGGTCTTACTTATGTGAATGCCGGCGTTAAAACGGATACTGGCTCTTCTTCTAGTTATCTGTTTGGAATTCAAAGTGGTCTAGGTGCTAGATTTTATCTATCTGGGGCTGCGTTTCAAGATGGCCTTTATATTCAACCAAATGCAAGCATTGGCTGGTTAAAGTTTGGTAGCAGCGGAGGTAGCTCTCTTACTCTTGGTGCTAATGCTTTATTCGGCTACTCCTGGGTTTGGGACTCTGGCTTTATGATGAACTTGGCTGGAGGAGCGGGTTATGTGTATTCAAGCATTGGCACTGACTCGAATGCTGGTGCTCTGAAAATTGACGGTATTCTTCCGGCACTTGAGTTCGCAATCGGTTACGCCTGGTAGCTTAAGGCCAAATGCCGCGTCGTTCATAAACAGCCTGCAAACGCTCAAGCGCGATGATGTAGCAGGCTGTTCGAAGGTTGATTCTCATCTCACGAGCTTTTTCAGATGCTTGCTGGTAGGTGTACTTCATTCTAAGCTCAAGGCGTGAACGCACATCTTCTAAGTCCCACATTTCGCTTCGTTTATTTTGAAGCCACTCATAATAACTGACTACAACACCGCCGGAGTTTGCCAAAATATCTGGAATGACAGTGATATCTTTGTCGGCTAAGATTTGCTCACCTTCTAAATTGGTTGGGCCGTCAGCGCCTTCGGCAACCACTTTGCAGTTCATGAGCTTGGCTTCATGCTCGCCAATTTGAAGTTCAAGAGCTGCTGGGATAAAAATGTCGCATTCGGTTGCAAAGAAATCATCTCGACTAACTTTCTCTCCGCCTGGGTAGCCCTCTAAGTTGCCATTATCTTCAATATATTCGGAAAGTTTGAATGGGTTAAAGCCTTCTGGACAACGCCAGTATCCGGTATGATCACCGGTTGCAACGAGTTTAGTGCCCATTCGATGTAGAATTTGAGCTGCATTTGAACCGACGTTCCCATAGCCCTGAATAGCAACAGTGGCGTTTGCTAAAGGCAAATGGTTTTCATTGGCCCACTGAGTAACACAGTGGACGATTCCACGTCCGGTTGCTTCTTCGCGACCTTGGCTACCGCCACAAACGATAGACTTGCCAGTGACGGCGCCTTTTTTCGCTTGCTTTTCATGAGCTGGAACCATGTTGCTGTAGGTATCCATCATCCAATCCATAATTTGAGAATTGGTTCCCAAATCTGGTGCAGGTATATCCCACTCTGGTCCAATATTATTGCCTAGGGCATGGGTGAAACGGCGTGTAATGTGTTCTTGATCCTCAATACTATAATTAGCTGGGTTGAATTTGACGCCGCCTTTTCCGCCGCCAAAGGGAACATTCTGCAGAGCGCATTTCCAAGTCATCCAGGCTGCAAGAGCTTTACACTCGTTTAAATAAACATTTTCGTGAAATCGAATACCGCCTTTAAAAGGGCCCAAGATGTTGCTGTGTTGAACCCGGTAACCCTTGAATAATTTCGTTTTTCCGTCGCTAAGTTTCACCGGGAAGTGGAGGATGATTTCGTTTTTGGGCTGTTTTAAGATGGTTTTCAGCGAGTCATCGATCGAGGTCATTTGGAAAGCTTTTTCCAATTGGCCATCGGCTAACGCGAACACAAACTCCTTGGTAGAGATCTCTTCCTCAGATTCCATAACCTGCATATAGGAGTATTATAGACCTATGATTTAGAATTTGGAATCAGAACTTTCTAAGGATTTTCCAATCCTAAATAGCCATGGCAGTGGTGTTGTGCCAAGCAGGTCGGCTTCTCGATACTCTAGGGCTTTTTCGACCATTAACACCACATAGGTCAAAGTTTCTTTGAGAGCCGTTAGCTCGCCAGGGTCTCGTTCAAATGCGATATGAACTTGGTTGCAGGTTGAAACAAGCTCACGCATCACGCGGGCCTGCTCGGTTTGGTTTAGCTGCGTGAGGGTATCGTAGAAAAGGCCCTTATCTTGGATAAATTGAATCAGGCCATTGCTGATAATTGTTTCCTCGGTATTGAGGGTTTC
>JAESQZ010000111.1 GCA_016764955.1 Deltaproteobacteria bacterium
AAAAGCGTTGGAACAGAGGGGCCGTAAACATCAGCATCTAATAGCCCTGTTCGACAACCAAGTTTTGCCAAAGCCTGAGCAAGATTCGCAGCCACGGTGCTTTTGCCAACTCCACCTTTGCCTGAGACTACCAAAATCACATTACGAACATCGGCAATGCCTTCTTTCTTAATGCTCTGCTTCACAGCCGGCTGAACTTCAGCAAAGACATTAAGCTCAACTTCCATACCAGCAGGCGTTAATAAAATGGCAGCCTCTTTTACCTTAGCGGCACACTCACGCTCACTACGCAGCGCGAAAGTAGGCAGCACAAGATCTACCTGGAATTTGGAGTTAATTTTTTCTGCACGTTTTATCCAGCCCAGTTCAGCAACACTTTTGCCAAATTCGGGGACAATAATTTCTTCGCAGGCACTCAAAAGCTTGTTTTTAAGCATAAACGACTGGTATCAACCATTTGACCGATATTCAAGCTCCTACCTTCAAATGTAGACTAAATTGATGAAACCCGTTATTTCGGTCTTGGGATTGGGCTATGTAGGCCTACCACTTGCAGTAGCATTCTCGAAGCATTACAGAGTAATTGGCTTTGATATCAAAACAAGCCGAGTTGCTGAGCTACAAGCCGGCTTAGATCGAACTGGCGAAGTTACGTCAGATGTTCTGCATAATAAAAATTTAAGTCTTCATTCGGATCCAGAAGCACTAGAAGGTGCCAATTTTCACATTGTGACGGTCCCTACGCCAATTGATAGTGCAAAAAAACCCAATATTTCAAATCTCATCAAAGCCAGTGAAACCATTGGGCAATATTTGCAAAAAAATCATACTGTCGTCTATGAATCTACTGTCTATCCTGGTCTAACAGAAGAAGACTGCTTGCCAATTTTGGAATGCATCTCAGGTCTTAAAGCCGGCCAAGATTTTAAGCTTGGATATTCACCTGAACGGATCAACCCAGGCGATAAAGAACATACGCTCGAAAAAATCACCAAAGTAGTATCTGGCTTAACGTCAGAAAATCTTGAGTATATCTCTAGTATTTATGGCAAGGTGATTAGTGTTGGGCTTTATCAAGCACCTAGTATTAAAATCGCAGAAGCTGCAAAAGTCCTCGAAAACACGCAGCGCGACCTAAACGTTGCTTTGATGAACGAGCTTGCGATTATTTGCCACAGGATGCAAATCGACACTTCAGAAGTTCTGAAAGCTGCTGGAAGCAAATGGAATTTTCTTCCATTCAAACCAGGCCTTGTCGGCGGACATTGTATTGGTGTGGATCCGTACTACTTGACCTATAAGGCGGAGCAGCTTGGATATCATCCAGATGTCATCTTGGCTGGCAGGCGGATCAATGATCAAATGGGCTCCTATATTGCCAATCAGATCATCTGCACAATGATACAAGAAGAGATCCCTCTTAAGAATGCCCAAGTGGGTGTCTTAGGAGTAACCTTCAAAGAAAATTGCCCTGATATTCGAAACAGCAAAGTAATTGATATCATTGAGGCATTTAATCGCCTTGGGATTCAAACACACCTCCATGATCCATTAGCTAATAAAAGAGAAGTATTTGAAGAGTATGGCATCGAGCTTTTAGACTGGAACCAAATTCCAGCCTGCAATGCTCTCGTTATGGCAGTCGGACATGAACAATATCGTTTGCTGCCATACGAAGCTTATGCGCAAAAGTTGACGCCTGATGGAATTGTGGCCGACATCAAGGGAGTCTTGGATTCAAATTGTAAGCTGAAAATATGGAGGCTTTAATATGCGCATTTGCGTAACTGGCGCAGCTGGTTTTATTGGCGCTGCTCTTTCTGAGCGATTGCTTAAAAAAGGGCACGAAATTGTTGGGATTGATAATCTGAATGATTATTATAGCCCGGAGCTTAAAAAGGCTCGGCTAAAGAGGCTGGAAGAGGCTGTCATCCCGGGCTTGACCCGGGATCCAGTACTGGACCCCGGCTCGGGGGGCGGGGTGACGTGGAGATTCCAAAAAATCGACCTCAGTGATCGCAGTTCTATGGAAAAGTTCTTTGGAGAAAATCAATTTGACATTGTCGTCAATCTAGCTGCCCAAGCAGGCGTACGCCATAGTGTCACTCACCCTCATGATTATATTAATTCAAATCTTGTAGGCTTCTTAAATGTTTTAGAAGGCTGTAGGCGCTCGAGCGTTAAACACCTTGTTTACGCTTCAACAAGCTCTGTTTACGGGACAAGTAAAAACTATCCATTTTCTGAGAGCAACCCTGCTGATACGCCCATCTCGCTATATGCAGCAACTAAGAGATCCAACGAACTCATGGCTCATGCTTATCAGCATTTATATAGCTTCAAAACAACAGGTGTACGCTTTTTCACTGTTTATGGCCCATGGGGCAGGCCAGATATGGCTCTTTATCGCTTTACCCAAAACATATTCGAAGAAAAGCCCATCGATGTTTATAACCAAGGCTATATGGTCAGAAACTTTACTTATATTGATGACGTCGTTGAGGGTCTCGTACGGCTTATTCAAAAACCAGCTGAAAACTTTCGGGTACTTAATCTAGGTAATCCACAAAGCACCCCCCTTATGGATTATATTACTGAGATTGAAAAAAACATCGGCAAAAAAGCCATCTTGAATCTTTTGCCGATGCAGCCAGGAGACGTGGCACAAAATCCTGCTGACACGCATCGAATGGCAGAAGAAACAGGCTTTGTGCCACAAACTTCAATTCAAACTGGAATCAAGAACTTTGTAGACTGGTATCGAGACTACAGTTTGTCACCCCGGGCTTGACCCGGGGTCCAGTAATTTTGCTGGATCCCGGCTCGGAGGCCGGGATGACACTACGACGCGCAGTCTGCCAAAAAACCAGCGACTTTATCGAGATTAAATGGCCAGGGATAATGCAGCTCAATCTGCGGGTATTTTTTTTGCAAGTCTTCAACAATTTCTGGAATCTCAAATTCCGAGTGCACACCACCTGGCGTCAGCATCGTGCTCAACAAAGTAATATGTGTGAATTTTTGGCCAACCAATTCAGACACTGCTTGCTCAATACTCGGGCCACAAAACTCGTTATAAGCAACCACAAGCTTTGTGTCTGCTAGTTTTGGCTGCAAGTGCTTAGCAATAGCCTGAGTTCCAAAACAAAAGGGATCATTCTTAAGCGTTCTAGGCCAAGTTCGAATCTCTTCATCTAACACACGCTCTTCTTCGGTCATGGGAGTGGCCGTACGTTGACGCTGTGATTCGAGCATTTTCAGACGACTTACTTTTTCGGGCGAATAATCTTTTGGAATTCCACCATGCCCAACTAAGACAACTGCATTTTTCATAGATGTTCCTCATTCCTCATTAAGTAGAGCAGCAATAAAAGAGCTGGCATCGCAACCAGCATAGAGACAGAAAAATAGATCGGCCAACTTAGCGAATCAGCCAAAATACCAGCAGGTGAAGCCAAAAAGGTTCTACCCACCGCTGTCAGCGAGGACAGTAGGGCGTATTGCGTTGCTGTAAAGGCGGTGTGGCAAAGCTTAGATAAGTAAGCAACGAGAGCAACTGTACCCATTCCGCCTGTTACGTTTTCAACTGCAATGGTGAAAACCAATAAACTAACGTCGTAACCGACATAAGCCTGAAGCACAAAAACCAAATTTGAAAGCATTTGGAGAACTCCGCAAACAAAAAGTGCTTTCAAAATCCCTAAGCGAGCAACAATCCATCCGCCTACGAAAGCACCAAACAACATGGCAGCAACTCCAAAGATCTTAGTAATATTGGCAATCTCTATTTTGGAAAATCCTGTAGCCAGATAAAATGGACTTGTCATATTGGAAATAAAGGCATCACCCAGTTTGTACAAAACGACAAAAACCAAGATCCAAGCCCAGTCTGTGCGCTTAATAAAATCTAGAAACGGCGCCACCGCTGCCTCATAGAACCAGTTATGTCCTTCTTGGCCAGATGTAATAGGCTCTAGCGGTTCTTTGCCAAAAAGCGTTGCGAAAACGCCTACCAGCATGAACAAAGCCATCCATTGATAAACAACAGGCCAAGGAAAATAAGCAGCTAAATAAAGAGCACCAGCGCCAGATACTAGCATTCCAATGCGATAACCAAATACAACTGTAGCTGCACCTGCACCGTAAGTTTCTTCTTCTAAAATATCCACCCGATAGGCATCGATCACAATATCTTGGGTTGCTGACAAAAATGCGACAACAAGCGCCAACCAAGCTGTCCACATCAAATTATCACTTGGATTAACAGTAGAAAGACTCCACAAAGCCATCAAAAGTAATATTTGTGACAACAGCATCCAAGCACGCCTGCGCCCAAACCAACGGGTTAAACCAGGTAAACTAAGACGGTCAATCAAAGGAGACCAAAGAAATTTACAAGTATAGGGGATCCCCACTAACGCAAATAAGCCAATGGCTGTGTAGCTTGTTCCTGACTCAGCCATCCAAAAAGTGAGCGTACTGGCTGTCAAAAGCAAGGGAAGGCCGCTTGAAAAGCCAAGCAGCAAGATGGTGAAGATACGTCTGTCTAAGTAGATCACAAAAACAGAATCCTATAAGCGCCAGGTGTTTTCAAGACTTTGCTAAGCTTGCTTCTACAAAAGCCTTGAAAAGCGGATGGGGCTTAAGTGGCCTCGATAGAAACTCAGGATGGAACTGGCAAGCAATAAAGAACGGATGTTCTTTGAGTTCAAGCATCTCTACCAAATTACCATCTGGTGATAAGCCACTAAATACTAAACCAAGCTCTTGGAGCTGCTCCCGATAGGCATTATTGACTTCATAGCGATGACGATGCCGCTCTTGAATCTCATCTTGCCCATAAACCCGATGTGCCAAACTGCCTTTTTGTAAAACACAAGGATAGTTTCCCAAACGCATCGTACCACCTTTTCGGCTAATACCACGCTGCTCAGCCATGGAGTAAACAACCTGGTGTTCCGCTTTAGAATCGAACTCTTCAGAAGTTGCACCCTTAATAGAAGCTTTATTCAACGCAAACTCAACTACTGCAATTTGAAGTCCCAAACAGATTCCGAAAAATGGAATATTATTTTCACGCGCATAGCGTACGGTTCCAATTTTACCGAGGGTTCCGCGCTCCCCAAAACCACCGGGAACCAAAATACCTTGCAAGCCTGAAAGCTTAGCTTCAGCGCCTTCTTTCTCGATTTCTTCTGCATCAATGTAATGACATATCACTTTAGAATGCGCTGCAATTCCCGCATGGATAAGAGCTTCGTTAATGCTTTTGTAGCTCTCAATCAAGTCAACATATTTGCCCACAACGCCAATATGGACCTCATGTTCAGGATTCTTGAAACGTTTAACAATCTCTTCCCAGGGGCCCATGTCTGGCTTTTTGGTCCAAATATTCAGGTGCTCCAGAATGATTTCACCAGTGCCCTCTGCTTTCAAAACCTGCGGGACTTCATAGATCGTGCTTAAGTCTGGACAACCCACAATAGCACGGGCCGGCACATTGCAGAATAAAGATATCTTTGTCTTAAGATCCGGTGCTACCGGCTTTTCGCTTCTTAAAACCAGGAGATCTGGCTGAACCCCAAGTCCTAAGAGCTCTTTTACAGAGTGCTGGGTTGGTTTGGTCTTAACCTCACCGGCTGCATGAATTGTTGGCAAGTATGAAACATGGATATAGAAAGTGGATTCATGCCCCTCATCCTGACGCATCTGCCGAATGGCTTCAATAAAGGGCAATGACTCTATGTCACCGACTGTTCCACCAACCTCACACAACAGTATGTCGTGGTGTTCGCCTGCTGCTCGGATCGCTTTTTTAATCGCATCTGTAATATGAGGAATAACCTGAACGGTTTCGCCCAAGTAGCCGCCCTGCCTTTCTTTTTCGAGAACTTCTAAGTAAATTTGACCGGCGGTTTTGCTGTTAAGCCTCGACAAGCGAGTTGAGATATAACGCTCGTAATGCCCTAGATCTAAGTCTGTTTCGGCACCATCATCAGTCACGTAGACTTCACCGTGCTGGAAGGGGTTCATGGTTCCCGGATCTACATTAAGATACGGATCCAACTTTAACATGGAGATATCGAGCCCTCGGCTTTCGAGCAAAGCTCCAATTGAAGCTGAAGCTACGCCCTTTCCTAAGGAACTCACCACGCCGCCTGTAATAAAAATATACTTAGTTTTATGCGCCATGGGGTCTCAGTTTCTCAGAGTTTTGCCTGATTGGCAAGAGCGCAGCTTTGTGCAAAGTGAGCAGAATGCATCGCGCTTATCTAAATCCCTTACCAACAGGTGGCTTGCTGGACTCTAAAACAGCTCACCGCTTTACCCGAATCCTTCGGCTAAAGACTGGAGACAAAATAGAGCTTTTTGATGGAGAAGGGCATATTATGCGGGCGCAGTTGGAGCTTTTAGATACACCTAAACTCTTAAACACTGAAACTTTTGATGTTGAGCCAGAGCAGCCTCAGATTACGCTCTATCAGGCTTTGGTTAGCATGGAAAAGCTCGAATTTATCACTCAGCGCTGCACAGAGCTTGGGCTTTCAAAATTAGTGCTTTTTAAAGCGGAGCACAGCCAGGTGGATTTCAAAAACAAACTTGAAGCCAAATTAGAGCGTTTGAAACGCATTGCTCAGGATGCAAGTAGGCAATCTGGAAGAGCCTGGGTGCCAAAAATCGTATTTTCTCCCTCTCCCCTTGAGGGAGAGGGTTGGGGTGAGGGGTTATTTATCGGAAACCCCAAAGCCAGCACTGGATTCCGGGTCAAGCCCGGAATGACACAAATAGGCGTTCTAATTGGCCCAGAAGGTGATTTCTCCCCTCAGGAATTCGAGTCTTTTAAATCTCAAGGCGCCAAAGCCGTTAGGCTTGCACCTAATATTCTACGGACTGAAACTGCTAGTCTAACTGCCTTAGCCCAAAACCAAGGAGCTCTTTTATGAGTCAGCAAATCGCGCGTAGCTGCTGAGCTTGAGTTCACCAATGCTTAAGTAACCTGTCTCAACTTTTTGACCCGGAAAAAATGGCTGGACCAGCTTGTTTAAACTTGAGTGCCCCAAATTCATGGCATAGCTGTTCAACAAAAATAGCTTTGGCTGTGAGTCCAAAACAGCTTGGCAGGCTTCTAAAAGCTCTAAGATATGCTTCTTGAATACAAACTGGCTTGAATCTGCTCTGCCAAATGGAGGCGGATCTAATAAAATCCCATCATAAAGTTTGCCTCGCTTTTGCTCACGCTTCAAAAAAGCTCTGGCATCATCACAGATCCAGCGTATTGGTGCTTGTTCTAAGCCGCTTAAACGCGCGTTTTCGGAAGCCCAACGCACCGCGGCTTTAGAGGCATCCACATGGCAGACTTCTGCGCCTGCCTGGGCACAAATGAGTGTAGCCGCGCCTGTATAGGCAAAAAGATTCAAAATCTTCATACCGGGCTTTATATGTTCGGAAAGCCAGCGCCAGTTGGCTTCTTGCTCTGGAAAAATCCCTATATTTTTGGAAGCAGAGAGTCTCAAAGTAAATTTGAGGTTTTGATGTGATATGACCC
>JAESQZ010000112.1 GCA_016764955.1 Deltaproteobacteria bacterium
GAAGTGTAAACCAAATAAATTAAAGAAATTATCACGACGAATTCGATCAGCATCAAATAACCTGATGCCCAAGTCGAACATGAGCGGGCCAATAGGTGTATTATAACGAATTCCAAATCCAGTACTCATAGCAAGCTTATCAACTTTAAAACTATTAATATCACTCATGAGTTCACCTGTATCCACAAACAGGGCTCCTTGCCAATCACCAGCAATGGGGAAACGAATTTCATTTCGGGCAAAAATCATGAAATAGCCCCCTAAGCTGACGATGCTTGGATTAACTACATCGACTGGAAAAATCTGGTTTTCTTGAAAACCGCGGACCGTGTTAGTTCCACCTAAATAGAAGCGTTTAAATAGGGGCACATAGGTATCCGGAGCTAAAGTCCAAATCCCGCCTGCCCTACCATTGAGGATCCAGGTTAGCCCTCTTACTAAGGGTACATAGCTTGTGAAGCCACCAACAACTTTACTGTATGAAATCGGGGCTACTTCGGCAGTGCCAAATCCGAAATCGGTATTTAATTCAAAAGATATACCTTTTTTAGGGTTTAAAGCATCGTCACGAAAATCCAAAATAGACAAGAGACGAAGTGTGATTTGCCGAACAGTGCCCTTATCGAATCTGCTTGATGCTACGGGTAGGTTCTGATTGTCTGCAGTACAAGTTGGGCAATTGAAATTAGCGTATTCCAGTTCTATCTGGGGCGTTAGTCTTAGGTGAGAATAAAAGAATTGGGCAGTTAGAGAAGAAGTTGTTGATAGATCATTTAAGACATAGGCCTGCTGTAATACTCGTTCAGCACTAAAATCGATATTGGCATCTAAATCAAAAGGGATTCCTAGAAGTTTCGGATATAAAAATCCAGCAGATAAACGGCCTGCAAAATAGTTGGAAGTTTGGTCTTTAAGTGCTTGACTCACTTCTGGAGCATAGAGAATTGGTATATCGTAGAAGACTGCAGGGTAGTTTACGCGTGCTCGGGTTCTGAAGCTGATGCCTCTGCCAAAAATATTTCTATATTGCCAAACAGCGGTTACCCGCGGCCCTTCAACAAGTGATGCTCCTAGTCCAAGTTCTAGTGTATTTCGTTCTCGTTCCTTGACCTCTATGAGTAGCGTAGAGCCGGAAAGTTCCATATTAACTTCGGAGAATAAGTCAGTTTGAAGGATAGCTGATCGACTTTCCGAAAGCTTAAGGAGGGAGTACCACTCATCAGGCTGAATCTTTAGGCGGTTACGAATAATAGCTGTCAAAGTTCGTTTGTTACCAGTAATTTCAATGGATTCGATTTTGACTCGCTTTCCTAAGTTAACCTGATAATTTACTTCAGAGCCTTGAGTCGTGCTGCTAACTTCTGCATGCGCATAGCCAATGTTCCAAAAAGATTCTTCAAGCTGTATACGGAGGTCCTCAACTTTGAGCAGGTTAAGCGGCTCACCTACTTGGATTGCAGGGTCTTTAATATGAGTATCTCCGCCCAGTATATTGATTTTATTGACTCTAGTTTGTTCGCCTTCTTCGATCCGAAATTGCAGATGAACCCAGTGTTCCTGTATGAAATTTATTTCTTTAGGACCAAATATTTGGACTTCTAGATACCCATGATCCAAATATAGCTCCTCAATTACCTCTTTGGCTTTAAGGAATGCAGACTTGTAATATGGGATAGCATCCTGCGAAAAAAATACGAAATCTTTCTTCTTTGAAATTTTAATAGGTGGACTAATAATAGAATCAATTTCCCCTAGATCCTGATTCAACCATGCTGTGGGTTTTTTCTCGTCTGTTACTGACTTTAATATCTTTTTTTCAGGAACTGGTCAGAGAATTTTTTTCCGCCTATTACGTCAATCTTACCAACTAATAATTGTGGCCCTTCGTTAATTTGGCAAATAAGCTTATCGGGTTTTGGCCGCTTCCATTCAATCCTGGCTCTTGAAAAACCAAATTGTCGGTAGATTCCTAAAATTCTAAAACGCAGTTGGTCTAATTTTCTAGCGTCTAGATCGGCAGACCCGATCTTTTCAGTGATATGCTCACGGACTACTTCTGTACGAAGCGCCTTGGCTCCTAAAACCTCAACTTGCATGCCCCAAAGCGAGCTGGTGCTAAGGAGAGCTAAAATTAATAGTCCCATCGAAGCCACAAATCTGCACCCGCATCGCCATAGTTTGTAATACCTTCAGAATTCCAGACCACACGCCACCTTAAATGTCTGCTAATATACTTCTCTAGCTCTAGCCTTTTTTCTCTTGTGCCCAAAGAGTTTTGAACCAGTGCGCTGTGAAATCTTAGGCGAACACCATTGAATACTTGCATGCCTAATACCACCGACGAAACCGCTCCACCGGTTTGGTTATACAGTGTTCCTAGCCGAAGTTCATCGAAAGTTTGATTAGGCAAAGTTTTTAAGACCTCATCTCCAAATCCAGAATAGATCGAAAGCGCTTCTAAGCCTGCTGTACGCGCTAAACCGAGGTTGTCTTTATTGTCTCTGGTTGTAAAACCAAACATAATTAAGCTGACTAAATCGGTCTGAGGCAAAGAGGGTCTTGAAGAAAAGAAAAGTTTGGGTTTTGAAAGCTCACCTTCAGCACGAACGGTAACGTCATAGCCAAGAATCAGTGAGCTTGCTTCCACGTTGATATTGGGCGCAATGCGAAAAGGATTGTCAAAATTGACTCTAGCTTTTGCAAGGTGATAGTACTGGTTTCTGAAGTAGACATCTCCTGAAATTACGTCTAGTTGCCCAATTAAGCCGGGTGAGTTCAGAGTGCCTGTCAGCCTAAGATTGCCTTTCAAATCTCCGTTGAAGCTTTGGCTTTCGACTCGTACCGGCGTTTCTGATGCAAGAGTAATATCAAGTTTTAACGGTTGCTTTTTGGCTCTAGACCGAGGCGCTCTAAGCTCAGCAGGTGTTAAATCCTTGGTGAATAAAACCTCTGAAAAATTAATGTCTCCTGAAAGAGTGGGCTCTGCCCAAGGGCCTTCTAAATCAAGGTGGCCAGTGGCGACTCCGGTTAGGTAGGTGCTATAATAAATGGGCATTTTTGACAGCTCAAGGTGAATTCCGTCAAAAAAATTATTGGAAAGACCAATAATGCCATTTAGGGAAAATTGACCCTGAGAAGCTTGGCCTTTAAGATTAATAATTCCGTTTTTCCCCGTGAGCTCCACGTTGCCTTCTAGTTGGGTTAGACCTGGCGGGTAGTCTCTTAGCGATATATAAGATTTTGGAGCTATCTTAATGTTTCCTAAGGTGCTTATGTTGCTCCAAGGGCCATTTAACTTGATATTTGCTTTGAGGTCGCCATAAGCACCTTCGATTCTCTCATCTAGATGGGTAAGAAACCAGAGGTCAGCAGATGCATTTAAAGCAAGATCGATGTCTTTTTCTGTTGCAGTAGCCGAGATCTCAATTTCATCTCCATGAATACTTCTAAAGACAGTAGAGCCTATGTGTAGTGTTTCTTTTTGGTAGCTAGCCTGGACAGTCTTAGTCGATAGTAAGCGTAGGGTTCCCAAATGGAAAATAGCAGGGAAAAGCTCAAGCGATACGGTTGATTTTTCAAGTTCTGTAAGCAAGCCTTCTGCGCGGGCTCTAATCCCTGACTGAACTTGATAATCTTCGAGCCACCTAAGTTTTGGAAACAGTGTGCTCAAATTTCCATAGGGAACTGAAACCTGTACTTGAAAAGGGAGAGATTTGTTGAGTGTAATGGTGCTTTGTACGATAGCTTTAGACTCTAGAGCAGCGCCATTGATATGAACTAAACCAGGCTTAAAACCCATTGTCATATCAACTGTGCCTAAAAACGAATCAGTAAGCTTAAGAGTGCCTGTGCCAAGCTCAGTTTTTTTATTGAAATCAACAAAAAGAACTGCTTTGCCTTGCTTAGAGTGTAGAGCTAGTTCTGAAAGAGTGACAGTAGACTTATCCATGCTAGCAATGAGCTGGCCAGACTCTACTTCAGCGCCAAATAGTTTTGTGCCGTTAAGGATCTTGATATTGAGTTGGCCGGTTAATTCTTGCTGATACCCCTTTTCAATGGGACCCAACAAGGCAATATTTCCTTCTAGTGGGCCTGACCAATCTAAGGTCTTTATCTCAGGAACAATAAAAGTTTTTAAGTCCTCTGCCGTGCCACTCTTTAGATGAGCATTGAGACTTATTTCAGTTGGGGTTTGGCCAAGTGTTACGCCAAGGCTTCCTGAGTACAATAAAGAGCGTTGTTTGCCTTCGATATTGCTTACCGTAATTTTATTGTCTGACAGTGAAAATAGGCCTTCAATTGA
>JAESQZ010000009.1 GCA_016764955.1 Deltaproteobacteria bacterium
GGTGCCATCTCATTAGCCATGGTTTTTGCAAGGCTTTGTGGCTGGTTTCCACGAACAGGCGGCCCTCACGTTTATGCACTTGAAGCTTTCGGACCTGTCACTGGTTTTTTTACAGGCTGGACTTACTGGGTTGTCTCCTGGGCTAGCACAACAGCCGTTATTGTTGCGACCGTGGCTTACGCAGAGCCTCTTACAGGCCCACTTTCTCCTAACAGTGCTTTGGGGTTACAAATCCTGATACTCGTCGCTGTGACTTGGCTTAATTGTCTCGGGGTATACGCTGCTGGCGGAGCAGAATTCATACTCACACTGCTCAAGTTTATCCCCCTATTTGCCTTGCCAATACTTGGGCTTATGTATTTTAACGCCGACCATATCCAAATATCACCTGAAACCGCTTCATTGCCGGTCCTCAATCGGCTGAGTCATGTTGTCCTGCTAACCCTATTTGGCTTTATTGGCCTTGAGTCTGGCACCACACCTGCAGGCTCTGTTGAAAACCCTTCTAAGACCATCCCGAAGGCCATTATCTTAGGAACCTTAACAGTCGCCTGTGTTTACCTGCTTAATAGTATTGGCGTTATAGGTGCGATTCCCAGTGCCGAGTTAGCTCAGTCCAAAGCGCCTTATGTCGATTTGACCCAGCGTCTTTTGGGCGGCCAATGGCATATCCTGATTGCACTTATTGCATCTATTTTGTGTTTGGGCACCTTAAATGCCTGGACACTTTCAACCGGCCAAATCGCTTTAGGGCTGGCAGACGACAAGCTACTGCCTGGCTTTTTCGGCAAAACCAACAAGAGCAAAGCCCCTTATGTCGCCTTAATCTTGAGTGCTTTGGGAATCTTGCCGCTATTGCTTTTGACCACCCACAGCAATATGGCTGAGCAAATCACGTTGATTATTGACTTTTCAGTCACCGCGTTTTTGTTTGTGTACTTAGTTAATTGCTTAGCTTTTTTCAAGATTCTCATCATTCATAAAGACCGAAGTGTTTGGGATTTGCTATACGGCATAGTAGCTTTAAGCTTTTGTTTATGGATTTTAAGTGAAACTGAGTGGCAGACACTGGCAATTGCGTTTGTGTTTGTTTTGACCGGCCTCCCCATTTTTATCACCAAAAGATCCCGTTGACGGCTAAGACAAAGCGTTCTAAAAGCATGTTTTCCGCTGCCGGAGTGGTGGAACTGGTAGACGCGCTGGACTCAAAATCCAGTGTCCATTAGGACGTGTCGGTTCGATTCCGACCTCCGGCACCAAGTACATTGTCATACCAGCGAAGGCTGGTATCCAGAATATGTTCAAACATTGCACGTAGATGCCAGCCTTCGCTGGCATGACAACATGGGCGAGTTCATGGAAACCTTCTTAATATTTTCAGCACTACTTCTGGGCTTGGTTCTAGGTGTATCGCTTTTTTACTTCTGGCTCCATAAACCACTTTCTGCGCAAGCGCTGCTTCAAAACAACGAATCGTTTGTAAGCTTAGCTGAAACAAAGTTCTTATCACCACTTCGAGACTCTTTGAATCAAATGAATTTTCAGATTCGAGAGTTAGAGAAAAATCGCGAAGGCGCTTATCGGGCTCTGCATCAACAAGTCGGTTTATTAAAAACTGAAACCCAAACGCTTTCTCGCGCCCTGCACTCACCCATTGCAAGAGGCCGCTGGGGTGAAATCCAGCTCAAGCGTATTGTCGAACTGGCAGGCATGATCGCCCACTGTGATTTCGAAGAGCAATTGGTTAAAACAACTGATAGCACCACCATCAGGCCTGATCTTGTTGTGAATTTGCCTGGCAACAAATGCATTGTCGTCGATTCTAAAGCGCCCTTAAATGCCTATTTAAAAGCCATCGAACTTGATCATCCAAAAGAGCAGCAAGTCTTCATAGCCGAGCACGCAGAGCAGCTGCGTAAACATATTTTGCAGCTTTCAAAAAAATCTTATTGGAAACACTTTGAACCTTCTCCAGAGTTTGTGGTTTTATTTTTGCCTGGCGAAGTTTTCTTGAGCACTGCACTTTCGGCTCAACCTCACCTGATCGAATTTGCTGCTGAACAAAATGTCATTTTAGCCACTCCCATGACGCTGATTGCCATGCTCAGAGCCATTGCCTACGGGTGGCGACAAGAAGCCGCCAGTGAAAATGCAGCCCAGATAACTCAGAAAGCACGCGAGTTATGTGATCGATTAGGCATTCTCGTCGAGCATTTTGACAAACTAGGCAAAAGCTTGAAAAACTCAGTCGATAGTTACAATCAGGCTATGGCGAGTTTTGAGTCCAGAGTGCTCGTCACTGCCCGTCAAATGACCGATTTGGGCGAATTTGAGACCGGAAGTGCCATTAAGACGCTAGAAACTGTCGAGAAGACACCTAAATGCTAACATTGCTACCAAAACCATTTCGCCACTTGCTTTTTAATCAACCCCAGAGCATCAATTCGCTCGCTCTAGAGGTTTTTGCGGCTTTGGCCTTGTTAATGATTGACTCCGTAAAACTACAGGAAGCTCAGCGAGCCCTTCTCATGCTTGGACCTCCTCCAGCTGATACAGACTTTCGGCCACTTGAAGACTTACATAAAAACTTAAGCCAAATTGGCCCAGGTTTTGCAGCTTTGCTAGAAGAGTCTCTAGAGTCTGGTGAAATCTATGTGGAATCACCGCTTCATATTAATGCCTACTCACCAGCGATACGCGATAGACTGAAGCCTTTGCAAATTGCTGCAGACCGCTTGAATGCCCTTGATGAATCCGATAAGGGACTTCATGCAGCCCGTATTGTCGTGAGCTGCTTGAAGGACTTATATCCCAAGCTCGATATCACGGAGTGGCTAAGTGCTAGAGGTTGCAGTAAGGAAATTTTGAGTGAATGCGAAACTAAGAAAGAAATGGTATCGCCTAGCCTATACGGCTAGACAGGTCGATGAGCGCGCGGCTCGTTATATTAGGCGTGGCATGGGCTGGTCCTATCATGCTCGATGCACTGGTCACGAGGGCATTCAAATAGCACTGGGCTTAGCCTTCAGGGCCAATCAAGATTTTTTATTCTCCTATTATCGTGACACCGCTACTTGTCTAGCCGCTGGCATGACGCCACTTGAGTTGATGCTCAATGGTCTCTCTAAACAAGGCGACACAGGTTCTGCTGGCAGACATATGTCTAATCATTTTGCCAAGCCTTCTATTGGCATCCAGTCAGTCTCATCTTGCACAGGCAACCACACTTTGCACGCCGTCGGCTCTGCTCGTGGCATGGCGTACTATAAATCTGGTGGTATCGCTTTTTGTTCTCAGGGCGAGGCTTCTGTTTCAGAAGGCTATTGCTTCGAAGCCTACAACGGCGCTTCTCGTGAAGAGCTACCTGTTTTGTTTGTCATCCAAAACAATGGCTACGGGATCTCAGTTCCAGTCCATGAGCAGTCAGCCAACACACGTGTATCTGACAACTTCACAGGTCTTAAAGATCTTTTAATTATTAATTGCGACGGCACAAACTTTGAAGATTCTCACCAAGCCATCGAAGCTGCCCTCAACTACATTAAAAGCGGCAAAGGTCCAGCCTTAGTGCACGCCCAGTGCATCCGAATTGGAGCGCATTCAAATTCAGACGCTCAAGAGCTTTATCGCAGCAAAGAAGAAATAGAAGAAGCTAAAACCAAAGATCCACTCATCAAACTTCGCGCTAAGCTTTCTGACAAAGAAGCTACTAAAATAGAGCAAGAAGTCGAAGTCGAGCTTGAACAAGCTTCTGAAGAAGCAGAAGCGGCCCCAATTCCAACAGCAGCTTCTATTTTTGACTTTACCGAGCCTCCATCATACTCTCCCCCGATCCCTCTCCACCAAGTGGAGAGGGGAGAAAAAGAAAAGCTACGCGAGGCAATTACTAGAACTTTGCACGAAGAATTCGAGCATAATCCCGATACTTTTCTTTGGGGCCAAGATGTCGCCTCTAAAGACAAAGGCGGTGTCTTTAATCTAACAAAAGGCTTACTGGCTAAATTTGGCAACAAACGTGTATTTAACGCGCCAATCGCAGAAGACTATATCGTCGGCACTGCCAACGGCCTTTCGCGCTTCAAGCCAGAAATCCGTATTGTAATCGAAGCTGCTCAGTTTGCAGACTACGTTTGGCCAGCGATGGAGCAAATCGTCGAGATGAGCCATGAGTACTGGCGCACAAACGGCCAGTTTTCCCCAAACGTCGTTTTAAGGCTAGCTTCTGGTGGCTATATCACCGGCGGGCTATATCACTCCCAAAACATCGAAGCCATCATGAGCCATTTGCCAGGTACCCGCGTCGTCTACCCGGCCTTTGCAGATGACGCTGCAGGCCTTTTAAGAACCGCGATACGTTCACAAGGCATGACTTTCTTCTTGGAGCCAAAATATCTTTATAATCGCCCTGACGCCAAAGGCCCTAATTTAGGCCCTGAGCATGCCGTCGAATTTGGCAAAGGCCGTATACGCCGAGAAGGCACTGATTTAAGCATTATTACTTATGGCAACACCGTTCATATGGCCCTCAAAGCTGCCGAAGAACTCTCCCAAGAAGGCAAATCTGTCGAAGTATTTGATCTAAGATCTATCAAACCAATCGACGAGGCGGGCATTGTTCAAACAATCCAAAAAACCAGCCGTGCACTCATCGTCCACGAAGACCACAAATTCGCCGGCATCGCTGGCGAAATCACAGCGCTGATCAACGAGAAATGCTTCGAATATCTAGACGCCCCCGTTAGACGCGTCGCTGCACTAGATATCCCCGTAGGCTTTTCGAAGATATTAGAAACAGCCATCTTGCCACAGCCAGAAAATATTAAAGAGGCAGCCATGGAGTTGTTGGCTTATTAGTCAAAGTCATACTCATCAGCTAAGTCGTTGGCTCTCTTAAATCCGACATGTTCAACTTAGTTTACTAAGCAGCTGGCTCACGCCATCTCGAATATCTGAACCCGAGCTGATCAAAACCAAGTTCTCAAGGCGCGTCTTAAGTAATCGAGGATTCCTAGATGGCTTCGACTCTAAAAGCTCGCTGAGTTTTTCGAGCATCTTTAAGACCACTGACTCGTCTCGATGAATAAATGCCTTAGACAAAATATCTTCGTCTCGCGGAATCTGGTGCCCTGATTCTAAAAGTGCATCAATTGTACGTGTGACTTCGTCTGGCGTAACTGAACGCTTAATAGCTTCTAGGAAAATCTCATAACTAAATAAAGGCGCTGCTGATCGGCGTCGCAGCGGCCTATCGCTTTGCTTTTGAGCCTGAGGCTTTTCTTGAGCAGATTCTTCTTCCGGCATGAGTTGTTTTAAATGCTCCGGAAGCTTCCTTTTGCCATCAAAAAAAGCATTTAGATTAGCTTTGTATTTTTCGTAAGCGTGGCTCGAACGATTAAATTGCCCATGGGCCATATGATTAGTTCCCTCGAGAGATGTTTTTATAAAATGCCAACTTCACAGTTTCAAGTCAAGAAAAATCATCAAAGCTTGACGGGTTTTGGAATATTCATTACGCCTTAGAACATGAATGGACATCTCATTTTACTTCGTCACGGCCAGTCTATTTGGAATCAAGAAAACAAATTTACAGGATGGGTAGACGTTGATCTAAGCCAAAAAGGCGTAGAAGAAGCAGAGATTGCAGGCCAAAAACTTAAAAGTGTTAAATTGGATCATGTGTTTTGCTCAAGCCTGCTTCGAGCTCTTAGAACGGCTCAAATTGCTTTGGAGAGTGCTGGGCAAAACCATATTCCTATTACCCAAGATCAGGCCTTAAACGAACGACATTACGGGGATCTCCAAGGGCTTGATAAGGCAGAAGTCGCTAAAAAACATGGAGTTGAACAAGTCCAAAAGTGGCGCAGGAGCTATACCCTTGCCCCACCCCACGGGGAGAGTCTAAAAGATACTTTTGACCGCGTAACCCCCTATTATTACAAGGAAATTGAGCCTCTTTTAAAAACAGGCAAGACCGTTTTAATTGTAGCCCATGGAAACTCTTTAAGAGCTCTGCTAAAAGAGTTAGACAAGATCTCAGATTCCGATATCTCTGGCTTAGAGATCCCTACCGGCATCCCAATGTTTTATGGAGAAAACAAATGAGCTATTTTCCCCCTACCGTTATTGAGCAGACTCCGCGCGGCGAAAGAGCCTACGACATCTGGTCCAGGCTTTTAAAAGACCGAATCATCTTTTTGGGAACAACTCTCGAGGATCATATCGCAAACGCCATCATAGCTCAGCTTTTGTTTTTAGAAAGCGAAGATGCCACCAAAGATATTACGCTTTATATCAACTCACCAGGTGGTGTGGTTTCAGCAGGCCTAGCCATTTATGATGCCATGCAATATGTGCGCCCTGATGTCTCAACTGTCTGCGTCGGCCAAGCAGCTTCATTCGGGGCTATTTTGCTCGCAGCTGGCGCTAAAGGCAAACGGTTTATTTTGCCTAATAGCCGTATCATGATTCACCAACCTTTGGGTGGTGCACAGGGCCAAGCAACTGATATTGAAATCCAGGCACGGGAAATTATTAAGACCAAGCATGTATTAAATGAAATATTGGTAAAACACACTGGGAAACCTTATAAACAAATCGAAAAAGACAGCGATCGAGATTTTTTCTTGGGAGCTAAAGAAGCCATCGAGTACGGTTTAGTCGATAAACTCGTTACTCGGCACAACGTGAAGGAGTAAGAGTATATGTTAGTCGGGCAACAGGGCGGAAATGGATTAAGCTGCTCTTTTTGTAGTAAATCCAAAAACGAAATTAAGAAACTGGTCGCAGGGCCAGATGTCTATATTTGCGAAGACTGTATCGCCCTTTGCTGCGACATTATTGCTGATGAACTAGCCGACAGAACAAAGCACGAAGAAGAAGACAGGCTCTTAAAACCTGCCGAAATCAAATCCATCTTAGACAAGTATGTCATCGGCCAAGAACGTGCTAAAAAAGTCTTAGCTGTAGCTGTTCATAATCATTATAAGCGTATCCAAAGCTCTCTTGATAGCTCTGACGTTGAACTCTCTAAAAGCAACATTCTCCTGATTGGCCCTACCGGCGCCGGCAAGACGTTGTTAGTCAGAACGCTTGCAAAAATCCTAAGAGTGCCTTTTGCGATGGCAGATGCCACTAGCTTAACTGAAGCCGGTTATGTTGGTGAAGATGTTGAGACCATGATCGCCAATCTTTTGCAAACAGCTGATGGTGATGTTGCTAAAGCCCAACACGGGATTATTTATATCGACGAAATCGATAAAGTTATCCGAAAAAGTGAAAGCCGTAGCATTACCAAAGATGTCTCTGGTGAGGGTGTTCAGCAAGCCCTTTTGAAGCTTCTAGAAGGCACGCTATGCAATGTCCCACCTAAGGGTGGCCGTAAGCATCCACAGCAAGACTTCATGAAGCTTGATACTTCGCAAATTTTATTTATTTGCGGCGGTGCTTTCATAGGACTTGAAAAAATTATTGAGTCACGCATGGGCAATAAAACAATTGGATTCGGCTCTAAACTAATTTCTCAAAAATCATCGATGCCGGTCGACTTCTTAAAGCAAGTTCAGCCTACTGACCTCATACAATATGGCTTAATCCCTGAGTTTGTCGGCCGATTGCCAGTCATTGCAACGCTTGAAAACTTAAGCGAAGAGGCTTTGATTAAAGTACTGACCGAACCACGCAATGCGCTCACCAAGCAATATGCTCACCTGTTTAAGCTAGACGGTGTTTCTCTGAAATTCACCGACAAAGCTTTGCACCAAGCTGCAAAACAAGCACTCAAGAAAAAAACAGGCGCGCGAGGCCTAAGAAGTATTCTTGAGTCTGCCATGCTCAAAGTCATGTATGAAATCCCCAGCCAGAAAAATGTGGCTGAGGTCATCATTGATGAAGAGGCAATTTTGAAAAAGAAGTCGCCAGAAGTGGTGATGCGCCCAGCAGGCTAGGATGTCACCACAGGATTGTAAAGATCATCTTCAATAGCTTCTAATGTTTTTCCTTTGGTTTCAGGAACGATAAAGTAGGCAAAAAGAAAGCTCAGGAAACAAATCACAGCATAACACCCAAAGGTCTTTTGTGGGCCCATCGACTCAAGCATAGATAGAAAACTCATGGAAACTGCAAAGTTAGCCATCCAATGAATCGCTGTCGCCAAGCTCATTGCCATAGGGCGGAAATGAGCCGGAAAAATCTCTGAAATAATAAGCCAAAATAAAGAGCCAACGCTAATGCAATAGCCAGCAATATAAAGGCTCATAATGCCAAGAACCAAAAAAGGGACGGAGCCCATCCAATAGTCAGGAATCAAAACCAGTGCTAGGAGACTGATTGCACTCAGTAAAGAACCGGTCATCAAAAAGTTTCTTCTTCCCCAACTGTCAACATAACGCAATGTCACAACCGTCATCACGAGGTTAATCATGCCAATAAAAAATGTTGCCAATATCTGGCTTGAATCACTTTGAAACCCAGCATATTTAAATAAATAAGGCCCGTAATACATAATCGTATTGATGCCGAAAAACTGCTGAAAAATCGCCAGCATAACGGCGATGATAATGGGTTTTCGATATTTCTTCGAAATCAAAAAAGAGGTGAAAAATATCTTAGGGCGGTTAACCGCAGAAATAATTTGCTGCAATTCAGGTAGGATATCTTCTTCTCGAATCTTAGTGAGTACTTTTTCCGCGTCTCGAATTCGGTGTTTACTGACCAACCAGCGAGGGGATTCCGGCATAAAAAACATTCCAATCAAGAGCACCAATGCCGGTGCAACCCCAATGAGAATCATGATTCTCCAATGATCTCCACTGGATAAAAAGTAGTCCAATAGAAATGCCAGTGCTTCACCTGATGTGATGGCAACTCCATTTAATAGGACTAGGCGCCCTCGATGCGCAGCCGGTGCCAATTCGGAAATATAAAGTGGCGCCGAAAAGGATGAAATTCCAATGGCAACCCCCAAAAGAGCGCGACAAATGATGAGTTCATTGACACTTTGAGCCAACGAGCCACCCATTGCACCAATCATAAATAAAAGTCCTGCAAGCGTGAGCATCAATTTGCAGCCAAAATGCCGAACGAAATGGCCAGATGTGATGGCGCCAAAAAATGCACCCTGTACCGTAGACGATACAATGACCTGATTTTGCAAAGTGGAGGTATGGAAAGTCTTCTCAATGTAAATGAGTGCCCCGGCAATATTGCCCGTATCGAAACCAAACAGCAATCCAGCCGTTGCAGATATTGTCACCGTCAGTAAGAGAAATTTATTTTGCGTATTTCGAGGGTGTCTGTCCCACACGAAACACCTCGAACTTGGGCACGCCCATGGTCTGGGTAGCCAGGCCCCCACAAGTGTTTCCCAGGTTCACAGCTTCTCTTGTTGTCAGGCCCCGGTTTAACCCTGATGCGAAACCAGCCAAAAAGCAGTCGCCGGCTCCAGTGCTGTCAATAGAAGGTCTCGGGGGAGTCTGAACATGATACTCAGATTTTTGTTCGTATACTGTACAGCCGTCTTCGCCGCGAGTGACCAGTATGGTTGTCTTTTTTCGACATAACGCAATATCTATAAACGGAAGCTCTTCCTCGTTGACTTTCAGGAAATCAAATAAATGCATGGATACATGAAAGGGAGTTGATTTGATGTCAGTATGTACCACCTCGCCAGATGAGTTTAATCTGCGAATTAATCCTTGAATATCGCCTATCAGAATCTTACTCTGCTGCCGAAGACGCGCAAGGGTTTCTGCCAGTACTTCCCCTATAACACCGCATGCAAGCGCAATATGTGCCTGATGATGAATATCATCTGGGGAAATAGGCGCACACTGTGCCGGGACTGAAAAAATCCGTCCGTTTGGGTGATCATGATTGATAAAACAGGTTGTTTGGAAATTCGTAATTTTCTCGGGTGAAAAAGAACATTGATCCAAATATTTAAAATCACCGCCTACTTTACTCACAGCGCGAAAGTTTTGTTTTAATCCTTTAACAACTGAAGCTGCGTAAGATACGGCTCCTCCAAGTCCTTCATATTTCGATCCATCTTTCTGTACGATGACATCATGGGTTGGATTCCCTACAATGAGAATGTCCGTGGTGTTGAAAGGCAAATGACTCAAATGCAGCCACCTCCCTTGTGTGGATCTGATTCGATAATCACCTCTCGCATGATTTTAGTGAGCTCTTTGTGCTCGTACTTAAACGTTGCCAGCAGGGTTCTCATTTTATTCGACAAGCGCTGATATCCCCACATACAGCGTCTTTTTGTTTCCACGTAGCCCTCTCGACCAAAATAAAACGGCAAGTTATGATCGAAGTACGAGATGCTATCGGCGTCCTTCAAAAGATCTGCCTCTGGATTTCCACCGACTTCATGCAGAATGATCAAAGCACAGGCTTTGTCGGTGATTTCATCGGAAACAGCATGGCCTTCTAAAATCTTTCTGACGATTCGAGCGCCATTTTTGGCATGTTCCGCTTTAAACGCATCATAGTCGGCATAGTCTTGACGTCGAGTTTTCGTCTCAGGACAAGCCCGATCGATGTCATGGGCAAGGGCTGCAATCTGCAAGGCTTTATCCGCTTTCGGGTCCAGCTTTAATACCCAAGCGAGGGTGTTTTCAGCATGAATCGGATCTTCCTCCACACTGGATTTAGAAATCATTTTTCTGATAGCTTGTTTGGCCAGCTCAATCTTACCCATCTTTGCACACCCAAAGACGTCGAACGACTTCAATATTCATGATAACAGCGATCAGGCACAAGCCAAAAAACGGCTGGTTGATAACGGCAATGCAAGCAATTAAGAAAA
>JAESQZ010000113.1 GCA_016764955.1 Deltaproteobacteria bacterium
CGGCCAGCATATGCGCCTTTAGCAAGAGCCTAAGTTTCGCTTAATTTGTTTTCGCCCACGGAGTGGGCATAGGTGCCACAGCCCAGCCCGTTAGGGCTGGGTTTATGTCGCACCACCCACCCTGCATCGCCACCAGGCTTATGGCGACGGCTCCTGATTCACATGAATCTGGCGATTGCGCGGGATGGGTGGTGGACATGAATCCCAGGGCGTCGTTGGCTCGCAAGCTCGCCAACTTTACCCTGGGCTGTGGCACCTATGCCCACTCCGTGGGCGAAAACAAATTAAGCGAAACTTAGGCTCTTGCTAAAGGCGCATATACTGGCCTTCCAAACCACTTGTGACTAAGAGACAGGATGACGGGGGTGAGGTCACATCAATTCCGCCAACATAGCCCACAAGCTGCCTGTAAGTTCTTCTTTGAACGGCGCTGACTTGATTTCAGCAAGCTTAATCTCTCTTGCCACATCTGGGCCCATGTCGTCTAAGAGCATATTTTCAAGCTGATTTGTGAAATCTTCGTTGTATATGGCTGCTGCATCTTCAGTATTGATGCTGCCGGATCGATTATCCAAATTATTGGTGCCTATCATCCCGACTTTACCGCCATAGCTGGCAACTTTTTGGTGCATGGTTCTGGGGCCAGTTCGCTCAAAGATGCGAACACCTGTTTGTAAAAGATCACGATAGCAACATAGAACAGCGGCCAGATTTACTTGTGGGATATCCGTGCTGCTTGGGCTGTTAGTAAGAATTCGAACGTCTACCCCTCGCTGAACGGCATTTTTAAGAGCTTGAGTATAAGCTTGAAGTGCGCCAATTGGGATAAAATAAGCAGATCCTTCATAGAGCTTATCACCGGGACCAAGACTTTTAGCGAGTGCAATTTTTAGGTTGGTAATGGGGTGTGGATGCCCTTGGCCTGGAATGCTTTGGACAATTTGTACATCCATGCCAGATCTAGCACTAGTAGATGCAGCACCAGCTCCAGCCACGGACACAGCTAGTGGTCGAATGGGAGGTAAATTGGTGCTGGTCATGGTTTTCCAGTTACGTTCAAAATAGCGATAGCTTTGTAAGCCTGCCTCGCCACTAACCAGGACATCTGTATCGCGCCAAGCAGGCCTCGTATTGCCGGAAATTTTCACGTGAATAGGGAGCCCGCCTCGTAAGTATTCATCAGCGATGTTGATTCCGCCAGTAATAGCTGTTTGGTTATCTATAATAAGATACTTCTCATGAATGCGATGATTGAAACTTAAAATTCGTTTGAAGAGGCTAAAAATCTCACCTGTTTTAAGGGGTCTTTCTGGCGTGATATTGGCAAGCCTATCTACTGTAAGAGTCGAGTTGCCTGATTTACCCAGAATCATCACAAGGCCTTGTCTGATTTCACCTTGGTCTTGCCTAGATAGGTTAACTCGAAGATTACCAGTGGCAATTCGTGCCATGAGGTTGAATGTAGAGGCAGCTTTCGCTGGATTTACGAAATCATCAATACCTTCAACACCTTCGATGAGTTTGTTTCGCTTAGCGACGGCAAGAATACGAGATAAACCGCATATTGAGAGACTGCTGTATATTTTAAGATGAACGCCGTTTTCTTTTAGAAGCCTGAAAGCTCTATTTTCACGAATCAGATCATCTACAGAGTCGATGCTTCCTAGGCTATCGATGATGACAAAAACTTCTACGCCTCTTTCTTTGGCTTCTATCAGTGCATGTACTGTTTCCATGCCGGACTCATCATCCTTGAGAATTAGGCTTTGCATGCAAACAGTGTGCTGGGCGCTTCGAATGAGTTCGAGGCGCTTTGCCTGGGAATTTCGGCCATCGACTAATAGCTCTACTTGATTTCCAGAAGTAATTGGGGCGCCTGCAAGTTGCTCAACTTCTTGACGCCACTCAGCACTTCCAATTGGGCCAGCTGATGCTGAGTTTGGATCAATAACGCTTCCAGGTGCCCAAGTAAGCTTGTGTTCAGGATCTAGGAGGCCGCCAACACCGGAGCTATGGGGCTGCAATGCGAGTCGATTGGGGAAGTAATAATGATAACCCATTTCACGACGAAAAGGGATGAGGTTGCTTGGGTTGAATTCATAGGCCAACTCCCCGCTAACCATGTTCCTGGTGGTTAATTCAACCTTGGCCTCACCTTCAAGCGTGGTTTCTAGACCTTGCCAAGCAAGCATGAGGTTTGCAAGCCGAGCCTGTACGTGTGCTTCTTGGTTTTGCCCTTCTACCTGAAGGGAGATACCTTGGACACGAGTATGAAGGCCTCTTAATTTAAAAGCAGGGAGATTCCTAACGTTGGCTTCAAATTGATAGCGGCTTTGTTTGATCCCAACAGGTCTATTTTTATAGATTTCGACTGTTGCGTTAATTTGTGTTTTGGAGCCAGTAACGCTGATCTCAGTTGGAGGGGCGTTATCATTTTCAATCTGAGTTTCAAATGAGCGTAGCAGATTGACTCCACATGATACCTCTCCAGTTAGGCTAGGGTTTGAAGCTATAAGGCTAGAAATTGTCCCATTGCCGCCAAAACTTAAATTGGCATTTTGGTTTCTAACGATTGTCTGGAAATCAGGATCCTCTTCGAGAGCCACTGTGCCGTCAGGATTGAGTGTGGCTTTAACGTGAAAGCTTGCATCATCGATCAAGGGGTTGCTGGTGTTAAGTTTGAGTGCGCAGGTGGCTTTGCCAAGAACCCGAGATAGGGGAGGGATTATTTTTTTAAGTTCAGTTTTATCTGATTTGTCTGAGTCATCTGAGTCTAATTTTTCTGAAAGTGAGTCTAATTCAAGATCCAGTTTTGGAAACATGCTGGGCTTGAAGTCTTCTTTGATATCGACTTGGCTAGCACCTTTTTGCGTATAGCCCTCAAATAATATTTGGCCAGTAGGACTTAGCTTAATGCCTTTGATATGAACGCTTGCAAATAGATCTTTAATACCATTGCACCAACCGGGCTTTTCGTAGGCAGAAGAGGGGTTATTCACGACAACAGAGTGAGAAAGTTCAATCGATGCGTCTTGAATGACGGCTTTGTTAGAATTTTGGCCAAGATGAATGGTGAGCCATGCCATGGTGCCTGGTTTAACTGTAACGTCAGCATCTTGGTATAGGCCAGGGAAACGGTAATAGCCAGGCTTTAGGGGTACGCTGACATGAAGCAATCCACTTTGAATTTCATTCAGATCTATTGAGGCTAGATCAATTTTTTTCTGAATACCTTTTAGTCCGACGTCTTTACAGGAATCAGAAAGAAAAAGCCCAATTAGCTGATGCGTGAACGGGCCGGCTGTTGACAATACACTTGGCATGCCAAGTTATTTCGGCCGTTAAGGTGATTTGGATTCCGTGTTGTCACACCAGCGAAGGCATGGGTGTCTAGTTTCAACGTTAAAACATATTCTGGATGCCAGCCTTCGCTGGCATGACAATGGTGTTACTCCCCATTACCCAAGCGCCTTTCTTCGCGCTCGAGTTCTTCTTTGTAGGTGACGCTGTAGCGTGTCCAAGGTCTTAGTTTCAGGCGTGCATAACCGATGGGCTCATCGGTGCCTTCGCATAAACCATAGATGCCGTCTTCAACTTTCTCGAGTGCACGTTCAACTTCACGAAGGAGTTTTGCGTCTCGATCTAGTAGGCGCGTTTCGAGTGAGATTCCTGCGTCTTCAGAAGCAAGATCTGCTTCATCGCCAGGGGTGGGCTCACTAGAGGTGCCACTGCGGCGCTTTTTGAGCTTATCTTGAAGTTCAGTGCGCATGTTTTCAAGTGCGCTGATCAATTCTTTTTCTTGGGCAGCGGTTAGAGCTTTTTCAGTTGATCTGCTAGGAGCCATGGGGCTTTTTACCCAAAAGCTTGCCGGTAATCAACAAAATCCGTCGTTTCATTTTCAGCAATTTGGCTTTGCTCCAAGAAAAACGTGGAAATAGCTTCTTTTACAGCCTCTTTTTGATCAAGCCTCATGATTTTTTCTCTAAAGGCGCCAGAGTTTTGGATGCCTTTGGAGTACCAGGCTAGGTGTGATCTAAAAGCTTTGAGTAAGTTTATTTCTAAGTGCTCTTCAAAATGTCTCAAAACGATCTGGCATTTCTCCTGGGGGGTAGCTTTTAAGCCGCCTGCTAACTCTCTGAAAATCCAAGGGTTTCCAAGAGCTCCTCGGCCGATCATCACAGCATCACAGCCGCTTTCTTGAAGGCGTTTTTGGGCATCTTTAGGGGTCGCAATATCTCCATTGCCAATTATGGGGATTTGTACGGATTGCTTGAGCTTTTGAATAATTTCCCAGTTAGCTTTACCCGAGTAGCCTTGGGCACGGGTGCGTCCGTGAATCGCAAGAGCTGCACAACCAGCATCTTCTAAGACTTTGCCCAAGTCGATGCAATTAATATTTTCCGAGTCCCAGCCGGTTCTGACTTTCACAGTGACTGGAATTTCTGGCCCGAGTGCTTGAGTCATGTTTTTGACTAAAGAATAAACGCGTTTTTGATCGCCTAAAAGAGCAGAGCCAGCACCGGTTTTGGTGACCTTTTTGACTGGGCAGCCCATGTTGATGTCGATAATATGGGCGCCTGTTTTGGCTGCATAAAGCGCAGCCTCGATCATGGAGCGCTCCTCGCCACCAAATAGCTGAACAGAGAAGGGGTACTCTATTTTAGGGTCATGTTTTAAATATCGCTGCGTGCGCTCGTTTTGATGAACGATGCCTTTGGCTGAAATGAGTTCTGTAGTGGCCAAACCTGCACCCATTTCAAGTGCAATCACTCGAAAGGGCATTTCACTGACTCCAGCCATTGGGGCCAAAAGATAAGGTGATTTGATTAAATATTTGCCAATATAAAACATATTTGTCATGCCAGCGAAGGCTGGCATCCAGTTCGATGTCCAGGTTTATTCTGGATACCAGCTTTCGCTGGTATGACAATATGGGGGGCATGACAATAGTCCTAGATTTTGCTAGGATTTCGATTCTGAAAAGAGGCTTTATGCATCCTGTTTTGTTCAAAATTCCGTTTTTAAATCAACCAGTTCACACCTATGGGGCCTTGATAGTATTAGGGTTTTTGCTGGCCTTAAAGGCTGCTGAGTGGCGGGCGCGCACTTATGGTAAGTATGAACAAGATGCGGCAGATTTTGGCTTCTGGGCCTTGCTGGGTGGGCTGATTGGCTCAAGAGTTATTTTTATTGCAGTCGAATGGCGGCAGTATTTTATTGAAAAGCCTTTTGTGGAAATCCAAAGTCTTGGGATCAAAATACCGGCTGTGTTGGCTTTTTGGCAAGGCGGGCTTGTCTATTGGGGCGGCTTTTTAGGCGGCGTTGTCGTTTGTTTATGGTTTACCAAAAAACGTAATTTGCCCAGGCTGCTCTTTTTCGACATCATGGTGATAGGCGTGCCGTTAGCTCAGGCATTTGGGCGCTTGGGCTGTGTGTCAGCTGGATGCTGCTATGGTCGAGCGCTCAGTTCAGAAACAGGATTAGGCATGCGATTTCCACCGGGATCAGCTGCCTATGACACGCTTTTTGGCCAAGTATTACCAGCTGTTCGGGGCTTTATGATTGAGCATGCCCATACTTGGCCGCTGGTTCCTGTGCAGTTGATGGAGTCACTGGGCGCCTTGGCGATATTTTTCTTGTTAGTGTACTGGGCCCCCCGCAAGCACTTTCATGGCCAAATGTTATTAGCTTATGCAGTCTTATATTCTGTTATGCGTTCGATTATCGAGACCTTTCGGGGCGATGTGGAGCGAGGCTATGTGATTGATGGTGTATTAAGCACCAGTCAATTTATCTCACTTTGCGTGGTCATAATCGCAATCACGACCACGTTTGTGATGTCTCATCGGCACAAAAAGAATTTGTCTCTGAAGTAGTAATCTAAAGACCATTTGCCTGGCCCAAATAGAATGATCATGAGGCACGCATAGCCAAATACCAATGGAATTTGTGACAAGAAGGTTTCAGTTTGCCCAGTGCCATGACCTAAGAATACAGCAGAACTAGGGGCCGTAACGGCTGCAACAACCATGGTAATTAAAAGTGGGATTGCAGCCAGGCGGCTTAAAAGGCCAATTACGAGCAAGAGGCCTCCAAAAAACTCAGCAGAAGCTGATAAGTAGACCATCAATTCAGGAGATCCAAAGCCAAGGCTTTTATAAAAGTTTACAGTAGAGGGAATGTCTGAAAACTTGTGCCAGCCCTCAAAAATAAACAAAACGCCCCAGATAACTCTTAAAATAAAAAGAGTTGGCGATTGGAACCAGTGGTCAAACTCTAAAAAGAGTTCATGGATTTTCTTTGCTTCTTTAACTTCTTTGTTCAGCATGATGAAATATTAGCTAGAATATATGGTGCGCTGCAAGCGAGACAGTGCTTAAAAATTGTGGTTTATCTAAGACAGCTGGATTTCCAATTAGCCTGAGGTTCCAGTTAAGGGAAAGCCATGAAAGAGCGTGAAAAGCCAATATATTATTGATGTCATAGCTAACTCGGCTAAAAGAGTTAATGGGTCGAATTACAGGCTCTTGAAGGCCGATCCACGTGAAATCAGCCTCTAAAAGATATGAAAGCTTCTTTTCAAAAAAGAAGGCTTTGAACAAGAGTGAAGCACCTGGCCCAAGCTCATAGACGTTAATCAACTGCTCAACTTGTGGGTTAGTGCAAGAGTAGCAAGTGATAACACGTTGATTATCAGCAAAGTTTTCACGCCCTACTGCTGCGACTTTGAATTCCAAGAACCAATGTTTTTCATCAACAGGCCTTGTGAAAAATCCAGCCCATTGTTCTAAGAATAGCGGAGCAAAGGCATCGCTTAGGTAAAATTGATTAGTGGGACCAACTTTGTCTATTTGTTTTCCAGTTCTGACGTCATTGATGATATAAGTGGTGCCCTTTTCGAAGTTTTTGCTAGGCAGTGCAGATGTTCTGAGTTTCAGTGATCCGAAGAAGCCAGTGTTGGGTTTGATGTGATAGAAATATTCGCTTTGGAATTTCAACACATCAACATTTTTCACAAAGATTTTGGGTGGGGGAGAGTAATTATAGCCTAAAGACCAACTGATTCGGTTTCGCCACTCATGAGGCATATCTTTATAGTTAGCTGCAAAGTTAATAGAACCTGCTGGGTTAATAAATGGCGAATTGTTCATACCAATAAAGTTTTCATTGGCGGTCCAAGAGAAATTGAGATTCGCGCCGCCTTCGAATGTCCAGTTTTTTTCTGCCTGAAGAGCGGTTGGAGCGAGTAGGGCTAGTATTAGTAATAACTTCATATTGCGATTAGCCGTGTGGTATTGGCAATTAGTTCAAAAAACCGTTACGATTCTCATCGTCATGGCAGAGCAGGGCGAAGAGAAAACAGAGGAACCTACCCCTCAGAAATTGAGGAAGGCTCGTGAAAAGGGGCAAATCTCTAAGAGTCAGGACTTAACTTCTGCCATCATTTTTATCGGCTGCTTGGGTGCTTTGGTTGCAGCGCTCGGGTGGATGGTTCAAAAGATCATGACATTAATAATTCTCAGCACAAAGTTGATGCACTCTCCGCATTTAGAAAAAGGCATTCTCGATATTGTGTCTGAGGGCGGCATGACTTGGTTGATGGTATCACTTCCGATTGTGCTTACAGCCTTTTTAGGGGGTCTAATCGGCAATTATGCCCAAGTTGGCTTCTTATTCACAATGGAGCCACTTAAGCCGAAAGCAAACAAAATAAGTCCAATCAACGGCCTCAAGCAGATGTTCAGCATGAAACGCTTCGTTGAGCTGATAAAGCAGGTGGTGAAGTTCGCGATGGTATCAGCCGTGGTCTATTACTCGATCAAAGGCTCCCTTTTTAACTTGGTTAACATGCAGCGTTTAGGACTAGATGAAGCGCTTCCAATTATTTATGATGTGATCCGAAATATTTTCTTGAGAGTATCAATTTTGTTTTTTGTGATTGCGATCGCTGATTTCTTTTTTCAGCGCTACAGCTTTAGGAAAAGCATGCGAATGACTAAGTACGAAGTTAAGCAGGAGTATAAAGAATCAGAAGGTGATCCGCAGTTGAAGTCAGAGCGTAAGCATTTGGCTCAAGAGCTGGTTATGCATGGCAGTCAGCAGTCAGTTAAAAAAGCGGATGCAGTTATTACGAACCCTAATCACTATGCAGTTGCGATTCGATATAGTTCCGAAGAGCACGGTGCTCCTATTGTGGTGGCGAAGGGCATGAATAAAAATGCCCAGACCATTAAAGAAATTGCAAAACAGTATGGTGTTCCAATCTTAAGAAATGTTAGCTTGGCACAAGCGCTTCATAAGCTGGATTTGGATGAAGAGGTCCCGGAAGAGCTTTATGATGCCATCGCGGAAGTATTAAATTTTGTTTACGAGTTGAGGAATAAGAATGGCTGATCGAATTCAAGGGGGAGGAACCCCGGGCTTAACACAAGCAACAGATATCGGACCAGCAGACATCGAGCATTTGCAAACGGGCTCTGTAAAACCAGAAGACTTGGTTCCATCACCTGCGAGTCCGCTTGCTGAGACAAAACAGCTGGTAAGCGTGGGTCAGACAAGTACATCTTCTGATCTTGCTCGGCTCCAGCCGCCCGGAAGTCAGTTTCCTGGCTCTGTTACAATTAGGCATATTGGTAATCTGCTTGAACGAAATAAACAGCCCGTGACTGAAGAAACAGCGTTTTCTAGCCAAGCTTTGCAGATAGTCGCAAAGATGGGGGACGTGTTAACGCCAGTTCGGGCAAACTTGCTTCAAGTTCAAAATGCTCTTAGTCAGGGGGTGAGAAGTTGAAGACATTAAAAGCCTTAAGAGGCTATACAGACGAAGAGCTGCAGACTGTGTCTCAAATTGCTTACTACATGATGATGCAGGGTAAGCTGGAAGACGCAAAAACACTGTTTGAGGGTCTAGTAGCCATTGATCCAAGCCAAGAGTATTACTTTCGTGCCTTAGGGGTTCTCGCACAAAAGGCAGAAGACAGTAATCTCGCGCTGAGGCACTTTGGTTATGCAATTCAGTTAGCACCTGACAAACCTGATGGCTATGTAAACCGGGCAGAGATTTTTATTTATTTGGATGATCAAGATAAAGCGCGGGCAGATTTAAAAGATGCTTTGGAAAAGATACAGCGCAATGACCAGATGCTTTCCCAAAAGACTTGGGCTTTATATAGGAGTTTAGGTAAATAAAGTGCTGTCATCCCGGGCTTGACCCGGGATCCAGTCGATTTCCAGAGCTTCCATGAGGAGAGTTGCTGGACCCCGGCTCGGAGGCCGGGGTGACAGGAGCCGGCGAGCTTTAAGCCCTCATCACCACTTCGGGCGACTTCCCATTGACACGACTGAAAAATAAGGCAACTGTCCGCTGAAATCTATCCACCCTGAAAAATTCAGTCTGAGCAGAGGCGACCCTAAACTAGATCATATCCCCCTCTCGCTTATCAGGCTTGTAACGGATAATATATGAAATGTGTCATTATTGCGGCCGGTAAGGGGAGCCGTCTGCAAAGCAAAGCGAGTAGCAAACCCTTACTACCCTTGTTTGGGGTAGCCTTAATTGAACGTGTTATTCGAGAAGCACATCAAGCAGGGATCACAGAATTTTGCGTGATTACTGGGCATAGCCAAGAAAATTTGAAATCCTTTTTAGGTCAGTTGGCGGAAAAATTAGACATACCTATTGCCACGATTGAAAATCCAGATTGGGCAGAAGCCAAAAATGGCACCTCTGTGCTCAAGGCAAAAACCTTTGTCCAAGACAATCCATTTATTCTTCTCATGGCCGATCATCTTTTCGATGGTGCGATCGTTAAACGACTCCTCAAAAACTCTCCTTTGCCGGATGAAGTTATTTTAGCCGTCGATACGAATCTCAAAAATCCCCTGATAGATGAAAATGATGTGACAAAAGTACAAGTCCAAAGTGGCATTATTGAATCAATCCAAAAGCAGTTGGGCCAATATAACGCCTATGATACAGGGATTTTTCTTTGTTCTCCCAATCTATTTTCAGCATTAGAAGAAGCACACAAAAACAATCAGACAGGTTTAACAGATGCTATTTTGCTCTTAGCGCACACCAAAAAGGTCCGTGCTCTCGAGATTGGAGATAGGTTCTGGATTGATGTAGATGATCCTGTTGCTTTATCAAAGGCTGAGAATGCCCTGACTCAAACGCTGAGCCATAAAACGGCTGACGGTCCCGTGGCGCGTTACCTCAACCGACCGATATCAATCAAGATCTCAAGGTGGTTGGCTCGCTACCCGATTACACCGAACCAAATATCTATTTTTTCCTTTGGGCTATCTCTGCTTGCAGCAGGGCTCTTTACATTGGGCAATTATACCATGCTTGCAATTGGTGGCCTCATTGCCCAATTCGCTTCAATCATAGATGGTTGTGATGGTGAAATAGCACGCTTGAAATACCTGAGCAGTCAATATGGAGGCTGGCTAGATGCAGTATTAGATCGCTACGCCGATGGCTTTTTGTTATTTGGGTTAACACTTTACGCACAGGCATTCGGTGAATATCAGGGTGCCGCTTTGTGGGCTGGTTTTTTAGCCATCATTGGGTCTTTTGTCCTTAGCTACACCGCCGATAAGCATGATCATCTCATGCGTTCAAAAATTCAACAGACTTCTCGCTGGAGAATGGGGCGAGATATTCGTGTTTTCTTAATTGCTTGCATTGCCGTTATCAACCAGCCGTTTTTTGGCTTGTGCCTGATCGCTGTTATCATGAATATTGAAGTCGTTCGACGTCTTTGGGCGTGCAAAGATGGGTAAGATTGAGCTGGCCAAACAAGCTATCAGAAAAATAATTTCTAATTCTAGCGTAGAGGAAGATCCGATCCACGCTGAAAACACCTTAACTTGGCTGTTAAAGCTAGACCCAGCAGCTGGTGAAGCCTTGCAAATTGCAGCTCTTGCCCATGACATCGATCGGGCTTGTCCTGAGACGAAAACTCGACGTCAAGACTATGCCGATTATGATGCGTTTAAAGCAGAACACGCCAAAAATGGCGCTCGAATCGTCAGAAAAATTTTGGAAGACCATGCTGTTTCCCCCGAAATCACCGACAAAGCCTGCGCTTTGATCATTCTGCATGAAGTCGGTGGGAACCCAGAGGCAGACCTTTTAAAAAACGCTGATAGCATCTCTTACTTCGATCATAACTTGCCGTTTTATTTCGACCGGGAAGGCTACGTGGAAACAAAAAGACGCTGTATATGGGGATATCAGCGCTTGTCGAATAAAATGCAAACCCTGCTGGCAACGTTTAGGTACGAGAACCAAGAGCTCACTAAAATCATACAAGAGGTGATTGTCGAATCGGGTCAACAAAACGGGGGCACCTGCATTTGAGTCATTTGAATTTCAGTGCCACAGATATTCTCATTGTAGGGAATCCCACCCATGATGTTATCGTACAGAAAGATGGATCGAGATATGAAGGACTTGGAGGAGCCGTATCTTACGCAACTTCAGTTATTAAAGGATTAAAACAAAACTTTCGCGCTGTGACTAAAGTAGGCGGTGATTTTAAATATTTGGATCAATGTTCTTTTGCGCCCGAGAAGATTGTGAATTTCCAAACAACCTGTTTTATCAATCATGATCTACAAAACGGACGGGTTTTTTCAGTCCCAGCGCAATGTTCGCCTATTTTTCCAGACGATATCTATCATCGGGCACATATTGCGCTGGCATGCGGTGTTATAGGTGAAGTACTGGCAGAAACCCTTGCGCGTCTTCGGCAGCAGAGTAAGATTCTAATAGGCGATATTCAAGGATTAATTCGAAGATTA
>JAESQZ010000114.1 GCA_016764955.1 Deltaproteobacteria bacterium
GACTCTACTTCAGCGCCAAATAGTTTTGTGCCGTTAAGGATCTTGATATTGAGTTGGCCGGTTAATTCTTGCTGATACCCCTTTTCAATGGGACCCAACAAGGCAATATTTCCTTCTAGCGGGCCTGACCAATCTAAGGTCTTTATTTCAGGAACAATAAAAGTTCTTAGATCTTCTGCCATGCCACTCTTTAGATGAGCATTGAGACTTATTTCAGTTGGGGTTTGGCCAAGCGTTACCCCTAGGCTTCCTGAGTACAATAAAGAGCGTTGTTTGCCTTCGATATTGCTTACCGTAATTTTATTGTCTGACAGTGAAAATAGGCCTTCAATTGAGCCAAATCTAAACTCATTAAATTGAAAGCTTTTAAGTTTTGTTTTTGCTTGAATGAGCAATTCCTCATAAAGGCCTTCAATAGATAAATCTGCTTTCCCAACACCTTTGTAAACATCGCCTGCAAGTTTTTGATTAATAGATTTGAAATTAATTTTTTCTAAATTAGCTTTTAGTGACATTCCGGGGCGCTTGAAATATAGGTCACAGTCGGCTGTGAAACGGCTTTCGCCGTCCTCAAATTCTGCTTTGCGAAATTGGAAAGCCTTTTTGGTTACGCCTAATTCAGTCTTGAATTTAATTGGGTTTGCTGTCTTTAAGATTAGTTTTTTCTTGTTTTCTTTGAGCACTAAATTATCGGCGACTCCTTTAGCTGATCCATTTAAAGAGAATTCAGGAAAAACCTGACCGCTAACAATTGCGTGAGTGGTTAATTTGAGTTCTACCCAAGAGTCTTTAACATCGACGTCTGATAATAAATCATAAAGTGATAACTCTTTGCCAGTAACTTCGGCTGTAAATGTAAGATTGTCATTAAAATAAAGTTTTCCACTAACCTGTGGGCGCCCACCTGCAAATTTAGCTTCTAGCCCGCGTAGCTCAAGAAACTTCTTGTTGAGAATAATAGGGCCAGATAATTCATGTATGACAACGTCATCTATCCTAATTTTATTGGCTAGTAGTGATGCTTTTATAAGAGGGCCTTGCTTCCTGCTTAAATAGATTAGTTGACCTTGTAATTCTAAATCGCCTTCAAAGGGAATCTCCAGTTGTCTAATTTCAGGGATGTCTTGCAAGCTTCCTGAAAGCCAGAATCTAAGCTCGCTTCCAAGGCCAGGTTGCTTACGGTTAGCAAGTCCAATCTTGCCATCAGTGATGAGCTTAAACTCTGGTGTTTCAATTGAAAGTAGATGCAAGTTTACGAGCCGGGGCGTTATGCTTGCTTGGGTCTCTAGTTTCAGGATTTGAATAACTTTCTTATCCCACTTTAGTTCAGCTCGGCCGTTTGAAATCTTCAGCTCACTCAGTGTCCAGTCAATTTTGAAATTAGGCTTAGAGCCTTTCTCTGAAGCAGACATAAAAGTTGTTAGGTCTGCTGTGACCTCTGGGCTATCAATTTCTAATCGGCTAACGGGGTTTCCATCTTTTAGATATTGCCAGGGTGAAAGCTTGGCTCGGATTGCTTGAGCTTGGATTGACAGACCAATATCTTTTTTAGTTAGATAAAGTCCGTCAGCTCTAATGGTCAAAAAGCCTTCAACAGTAATCTGTTTTAATTGAAATTCAATTCCATGACGTTGTTTAAGCTCACGAGATACCTGCTTTAAAATGGTTTCAATAACCCTTGGCGTTTGGCCTGCGACATAGACAACGCCACCTAGTACAAGTGCTAGTCCAACAAGGAGTAAATACCGAGTGGTATGTTTTGCAGGCTTCATGGGCGTGTGTCTTCTTAAAATGGCTTCTTTACTGTGTACAATCTTTGCCACTTATCTGCAATGGATTGGTGCCACAAAGCCCTCGGCTGCTCACGATGCCTGAGAATACACACGAGAACTAGAACAACTAACCCACGAGGCAGCCGCCCAATAACTGCCGGGCGGCGTTTTTGATCAGTCACAATCTTTGGTCCGTCTGTTAGTTGCTCTGGAAGCAATATAGCCTAATAGCGCCATCACAGAAACCGTCAAAGATTTCAATCTTCTCCCATGTACTTGATACTGAGACGTTACTTCCTACCACAGCAGCGTCCGTGGTCACATCCGACGTCCAGTCCTCACACCATCCTTGTCCAGTTCCCGCCGGAGATTTAAGCCCCAGGGAAGTCCCAGTCCATGCGAAACTCCTGCGACCTAATTCAAGTGAGCCGAACTCAGTGCTCATCGTATTGGCAATACTTCCATCTGTCAGGTCTGCTTTGCTGTTCGCGATCAACGCGCCGTCTCCAACACGGAAGTAAGCGACGTCTGAGATACGATCCTTCGCATCAACCGTTGAGGCAGACAAATAGGCTACGAATGTGCCCGTAAGGCCAGCAGCGCTGGCTCGAGCTTGGCAAATTGCGTCAGCTCCTGAAAGGCCTCCGAGGTTGCCACGCTGAAGTGTGCTAGTCGTGAAAGCAAGAGACGGCCCTGCAGTTGTGCAAACACCGTCTGTACAAACACCACTGGGGCAGACGTTAAAGCAAGTGCCGCAGTTATTTGGGTCGCTGTTCAAGTTAGCACACTGTGTGGCGTCAGCTGAAGTGCACTGAGTTGGTTGCGTTGGATCGATTGCTGTAAAGGCACACCCTGTTCCTGAGTCACAGGTATCTGCTGTACAGATATTCGAGTCATTGCAGACCACAGCATCAAATTGGCAACCCGTAGAGGCTACGCAACTGTCGCTGGTGCACGCATCTGAGTCATTGCAATCAATAGCTGCACCAGCCGCGCAAACACCCGTTAAGCAGGTATCTGGTGAGGTGCAGGCATTGCTGTCGGAGCAAGCCAGACCATCTGTTCCGGTGATGTCATGCTGGCACTCATAGTTGGCACTGCAAGTATCGTTGGTGCAAGGACTGCTGTCATCGCAACGGATATCTGAAGTATTGGCAATGCACTCGCAAGCGAAGGTATCACGCAAGCAACCCTCTGTGAGACTGCAGGAATCTGCTGTGCAGCTAATCTGGTCATCGCAAGCTGCGTCATTGGCGATTGGTTCGCACAGACCCGATGCTAAATTGCAGCTTGTCGTAGAACAGGCAACTGGAGCCACGCAGGAATCTGCACCGCTGCACTGAGCCAAGGAGTTACATTGGTCACTGCTCGTACAAGAAATTCCGTCATCGCAAGCTGCACCGGCCAAGGAAGCATCGCCTACATTGAGGCAAAGCCCGCTGATGGTATCGCAGCTGTCTAAAGTACAAGGATCGGTATCCGCGCAATCCAATGCTGTTCCTGTGCAAGAACCGCTGGCTGTACAAACATCACTGCTGGTACACAAGTTGTTATCAGAGCAAGCTTGTCCAACGATTGCTGCAAATGAACATTGGTTAGATGCGCTGCAGGTATCCGCTGTACAGATATTGCTGTCATTGCATTCTGAATCGCTTAAGCAGCAATTAGCAATCGTCGTATGTTGAGGACCTAAGATGGAATCGCAGGAATCTATGGTGCAGACATTGTTGTCTTCGAAGTCAATGGGCACAGTCACGCAAGAACCAGAGCTCAAGTTGCAAGTGCTGGTGTTACAAGCATCAGCTGAGCAGATAACTGGTGCGCCTTGGCAACTACCAGCCAAACATTGGTCACTGCTGGTGCAAGCTTGGCCATCGTTACAAAGAGTCCCATCAAGAACTAACGTGGCGGTACAACCTGTGGCAGGAACGCATGTGTTCGCGGTGCAAGGATTGCTATCATCGCAACTCACTACTGTATTCGTGCAAGTACCGGAAACACAGTTATCAAAAGTACAGGCATTGCTGTCATCACATTGGCCAGCACTCGTACACCCAGGTGTTGCGCAGGGCCCCAGCGTATCTCCGTGTTTCAAGTGGGCTTTCACAGCAGACTCACTTATTATGATGGTGTGAGCGGTACTTGGGTTACTTTTGCTACCTTTGGGGGTATGACAAATGGCCACCTTTGCCCTACCAGGCTTTTCCGGCTTTTCCGGCTTTTCATTAGTAGCCCCAAATGCAAAAGACCCCAGAGTGAGGCCTTGCGAAGTAGAAAAATTTGCCGTCATGGCGCACAGTGCGATCAAACAACAACCAATTAAAGACTTGCTACAGTATTTCATACAAGTATTCCTATCCAAAACACAACGAAGAATTAAATATCCAGTTGCTACTTTGTGTATATCGTCCTGGAGAAGGGTTCGCAAAATCAATAGGTGAAATGGGATTAGGCCTGTCTTTGAGAGGGCTGATCGCATCTCAATTGGAAGTCGAAGCCATGTTCAGAGACTCAAACCGGTGAGGAAGAGACTTAAGTATTCATCTCAAACAACGATTTAAACCCGGACTTTGACTTTATCGACTGCCAAGCTTATACAGAGCACCTAACTTGGAGATTTGACACATGACTTTTAAATTACCTGACCTGCCCTATTCCAAAGACGCTTTAGCCCCACATATCTCGACCGAGACTCTTGAGTTTCACCACGGCAAGCATCATCAAACTTATGTCACCAACTTAAATAAATTCACCGAAGGCTCTGATCTCGCTAACAAGAGTTTGGAAGATTTGATCAAAAGCCAATCAGGTGGTTTATTTAATAATGCCGCACAAATTTGGAATCACACTTTCTATTGGCACTCCATGGCCCCCAAGGCAGGCGGTGCTCCTAAAGATAAAATCGGCGATGCGATTAATCAAGCCTTTGGATCTTTTGATGCTTTCAAAGAGCAGTTTAGCAAAGCTGCTTTGGGTCAATTTGGATCTGGCTGGGCTTGGTTGGTACAAGATAATTCCGGCAAGCTTGCCATCGAGACGACTTCAAATGCCGGCTGCCCACTCACTGACAATAAAAAACCTATCTTGACTTGCGACGTTTGGGAACATGCCTATTATATCGATTATAGAAACGCTCGCCCAAAATATCTTGAAGCTTGGTGGAACTTGGTCAATTGGGATTTTGCGAATAGCAACCTCGCCTCCTGATTTGTCATCCCGGCCTCCGAGCCGGGATCCATTCAAACCTAATTAACGCCCTGGAAGCACATGCGCCCCACTCAAACCTAAGTGGTGATCGGTACTCCAAACAGTTGATATTTTGTGTTCTGCTAAAAAAGTAAGGCTAGAAGCATCAACGTAAGTTAGTTTGGTTCCTCGAAATTTATCGAGCGTACGCTGCACGGCACGATGATGCTTGGTCGTTGCTTCGAACAATTCAAGATTTGGCAACTCGCGTAGAAAAGAAGAGAATTTTCTTGCAGGTTCTTCGCCCAACTTATGCAAAAACCAAGAATAACTTTCAGAAACCACTAGTAGAGAGGTGCTCCAGTATTTGCTGGGCACCGAAAAAAGCGCTTTGGCCTCTTGGTGCCATCGATCAGAACTTAAAAATAGGGCGATAAAAATTCCAGAATCCAAAAAAACTTTCTTTTTCATGGCTATGGCTCTTCCCGACCATACACAACATCGTCAACGCTTTCACTGCTAGTAGAGTCATCCAATGAAAACATCCCGGCATATTGCATCCAAGGTTGCTCCGTCTTTGGCTCACCCAGCATCCTTAAAATGCCCTGCCGACATAGCTCAGCAAGTGAAATACCACTTTGCTTTGCCACCTGCTTGGCACGCTTATAAAGA
>JAESQZ010000115.1 GCA_016764955.1 Deltaproteobacteria bacterium
ATAAATATCAAATCATCTTTGATTGGATCTATTAAACCTGGCCTTAGAGGTAAGGCACCTGGGTGGTCCGTTTCGTACTGCAAGACTCTTTCATCTCGTGGCACGAAATTCGCACGTGCAGGATCAACCATGCCTCGTGTGCCTTCGTCCATCACGCAAAATAGAACAAACAACGACAAGAAGACCAGGGTCACCGCAAACACGAGGGTGAAAAAACGATTATCAAACCATAGGTGCATGAAAACAGCTAAAACCAAAGTTGCTTTCATAGTCGCCACTGACAAGGCCACTGCTGTTGACATGGTGCCAAAGTCAAACTCAGCCACCCATACAGTGAGAGCTGTTAAAGCTAACAAGGCTCCAAAAACAATCCAGTAAACTCTTACAGGCAAAACATGGGGTTCAGGTGCTTGGACTCGATGAATATGACTCATGGCGCAAACCTCAGCGAATTAAATACAAAAGTGGGAACAAGAAAATCCAGATGATATCTACCAAGTGCCAATATAAACCACCTATCTCAAGCGGCGAGTAATATTGCGGACCAAACTCATTGCGATAGGTTCTGTAAAATAACCAGGACAACACAATCATCCCGATCACAACGTGTATGCCATGCAAGCCGGTCATCAGAAAGTAAATTCCAAAAAAGATATGAGACTCATCTGGGCTTATCAAAATACCATTGGTAAAATAATACCCAGGCAAAAGACCCATATGAAACTTATGCTTATATTCAAAATATTTGACGACCAAAAAAGTAGCCGCAGCAGCGATGGTTAAAAACAGATTCCAAAGAACCATCTCACGCTTGCCCTGCTGCGCACCATGAATGGCTAACACGACAGTCAAACTAGAAAACAGCAAGACCACCGTATTAAAAGCACCTAAGCGAACATCCAAAAAATGATGTGCTGCTTTAAATAGCTCCGGATGCAGCTGGTGATAGACCGCATAAGACACAAAAAGCCCGCCGAACAGCAGAATCTCTGTCGCCAAGAATAACCACATGCCCAATTTCGACGCATCAACCTGTTGCTCAGGTCTTTGAAAATGGTCGTGCAAGGGAAACAAGCGCTTGGAATCAGTTTGACTAGTGGTACTCATAAGGACCCTCGTTCACCGTAGGTTGTTCATGAAAGTTATGTTCAATTGGCATCACCTCAGTATGGGTCCACTCCAGCGTGGCAGCATGCCATGGATTCTTGGTTGCTGGCTTACCCGTCTTAAGCGCCCTAAGCAGTGTCCATATGGCCATCACAAAGCCCAGGCCCAAAATATAAGACCCAACAGTAGAAATCTGGTGATAAATCTGAAATTGATCTAAATAGCTGTAATACCGACGTGGCATCCCTTGCGAACCCATGATGAACTGAACAAAGAAGGTCAGATTAAAGCCAATCACCACCATAAGTGTTGAAGCAGCTCCCCAAAATTCGCTGTACATTTTACCGGTTATTTTCGGCCACCAGTAAAAAAGCCCACCCATAAAGGCCATGAAAGTGCCACCGACCATCACATAGTGAAAGTGAGCCACGACAAAATAAGTATCGTGCAGATGCACGTCTACGGACAAAGTCCCTAAAAATATGCCGGTGATCCCACCAATCGTAAACAAAAAAATAAAACCAAGAGCCCAAAGCATCGGCGTTTTCAATGAAATCGAACCTTTATACATTGTCGCCAACCAATTGAATATCTTAATCCCAGACGGAATCGCCACCAAGAAAGTCAGCACCGAAAAAATCATGCCGACCAACTCAGATTGCCCCGAAACAAACATGTGATGCCCCCAGACCAAAAAACTAAGCACCGCAATGGCAATCGAAGAGAAAGCTATTTGTTTGTAACCAAAAATACGTTTCTGGCTAAACACCGTCACAATTTCTGAAACAACAGCCATCCCTGGCAGAATCATGATGTAAACCGCCGGATGAGAATAAAACCAAAAAAAGTGCTGAAATAAAACTGGATCGCCCCCTAGAACAGGGTCGAAAATACCAATTCCCACTGTGCGCTCTATGATCAAAAGAAGCAAGGTGATGGCCAACACAGGCGTCGCCATAATCTGGATTACTGCAGTCGCATAAATCCCCCATATAAAAAGCGGCATTCGAAACCAGGTCATTCCAGGCGCTCTCAGTTTATGGGTGGTCACAATAAAATTAAGCCCAGTAAAGATTCCAGAAAACCCCAACACAAATGCTGCAGTAACCATCAACACCACGCCCCCATCAGTGGTCGTGGAGTAAGGCGTGTAGAAAGTCCAACCCGTATCAATGGCACCCACCCACAGTGAGCTCAAAGCCAGGATAGCGCCAAACAAGTAAATATAATAACTCAAAAGGTTAATACGAGGAAAGGCAACATCTTTAGCCCCCAACATCAATGGCAACATAAAATTGCCCAAAGAAGCTGGTATCCCGGGAATAATCACCAAAAATACCATGATCGCGCCATGCAGCGTGAAAAGCTGATTATAACGCTTGGCATCCATGATGGTGTTAGCGGGCGTTAGAAGCTCTGTCCTCAACAGCAGAGCAAAAACACCAGCAACCAAGAAAAACGTCATAATCGAGACCAAATACATAAGCCCTATTCGCTTATGATCGATGGTCAACGCCCAAGAGGCAAAACCTGTTTTAGCATTGATATAATTAGTATTCGAACTCATAATCTAAACCTTCCTGCCTGTCATCCCGGGCTTGACCCGGGATCCAGTTCACTACCAAAACAATTATTTTTTTTCTGCTGGATCCCGCATCAAGTGCGGGATGACAGTCGTGAGACCTGCTCATTTCACTCAAACCCTACTTTCACTTAAAAGACTTGATAAACTCGATCAAAGCATTGATTTCAACCTCGCTGAGCTGCCCCTGAAATGGAGGCATCACTTGCGGGTAACCTTTAATTGGTGTCTTCGATGGTGTTAAAATATGTTCTTTGATAAAAGAATCATCTACCTTGACTTTCTTGCCTGAGGTCAGCTCTGCGATACTCCCGTAAAGACCTTTAAAAGAAGGCCCTATCTTCGTCGTACCATCGGTTGTGTGACAAGTCACACAAACTTTAGTTTGATATAACTTAGCCCCAAGCTCTTTCGGGGACAAACTGATGTCAGCATTTTTGATGCCATCTACCCAAGCGTCATATTCTACTCTTGGCATGACTTTCAACTTTGCCAACATATTGCTGTGATTATCGCCACAGTACTCGGCACAAAAAATGGGGAACTCTCCAACCTTATCTGCTTTAAGCCAAAGTGTCGTATAGCGACCTGGTAATACATCTTGTTTGATCCTAAAGTTAGGCAAGAAAAAACTATGAAGCACGTCTTGTGAAGACATGGTGAATATAATATTTTCATCAACTGGAACCCCGACCACCACGCCTTGCCCCGAAACAGATATTTCTTCATCAGGATACTGAATCGTCCAATTCCATTTTTGGCCAATGACCCTCAAATTTTTGGCATTCACTGGCACCGTATAGACATCCAAAAAGCCTATGAATCCCCAAAAAAAACAAACCGCCAAATAAATAAATGGCAAGAATGTCCAAGCCACTTCTAATTTATAATTGTAATCTCTTTGCGACAATGCTTTTTGATGTTCGTCCCGGCGATGGTACTTCATCACAAACCAACACATGGGAACAACGATTAGTAAAAATAAACCAAGCCCCGTCCAAAGCAAAAAATAATAGAGCGAATCGAATTCACTCGCATAAGATGACGCCGCTTCAGGCATCGAACTCCAGAATGACAATACTGGCAACTTCATTGCCAAAAGCTCTTTTAAGCTATCCATGCCTTCCTCGCCTTTCTCTTTTCCGCAACACAAACAAAAAAATTCCCAATAGGATAACCGTCAAAAGTCCTGCCACACGCATAACTCCAAAGATATAGACCCCATAGCGATGACTATCTGGCTGATAATGAAAGCAGCTTAAAATAATACGATCCATTAAAGAGCCGACTTTGCCATGACTGGCATCAACGAGGCTCATTTTGAAATCCGCAGGACGGTAAGCAATTCCATAGAGCGTGCGACTTAAGATCCCCTCTGGAGACACAATAAAAATCCCTGCACTGTGAACATACTCGCCGCTCGTTTTATCATATCGATAGCCAAAGCCCACAGAGTCAGCCAAACGCTTTACTTCGTCGTGGCTTCCCACTGTAAAAGCCCAAGCTGAATCAAATCCCCCCTGGCCCCCCTTTTTCAAAGGGGGGAAATCTAGTGCCTTCAAATAATTAGTGCGTTTAGAATCAGCTAAATCTGGTTTCTCATTGGGATTAATACTGACAGATAATATATGATAATCCTGGCCAAGTTTCAGCGACTGATTCTTCATCACATCGGTTAGGCCATTTAAAACCAAGCTACAGAGCATGGGGCACTCGTAGTAACCCAATGTAAGCACCAGAGGTTTTCCTTGGTGAAGATAATCGCCCACTTGAACTTTTTTGCCAGTATGATCCGTTAAAACAACATCTGTTGGAATTTGCGCACCTTGTTTATGAACAATTTCAGTGCCCTTTATTTGGTGAGGCACCAGCAGGCTTCCCTCGCCTGCTAAAACTGTCATGCTGGCGTAGGCCAGCATCCAGACCCTGGCCTTCGCCAGGGTGACACATAACATAATCTGCCTAATGAGCTTCACGGACCACCTTCCCCATCGCCTCATCAATGCCTTTCAACATCTCAGCCTCTTTTTGTTGAAGCTCAATCAGCTCTCTTGACTTTACCTCGCCTATCTTGACGTCATACTCCCACTCAGCAGCCGTTCTAAAGTAGATACTAAGGCCTGTAATGGCCACATAAAGCACCAAAGCAAATAAGAAGAAACCACCCCAAATCATGAGGTTTGCGCGAGAGCTAACGTCGTGTTCTGGATGACTCATATCAATAATTCTCGAATGCTATAGATTCAGGCAATCTTGGATCCCCCTTAGGAACCATCGAAATGCCTTTCATAACCCATGCCACAGCTGCTAAAAACAAAGCCACAAAGCCTATTAAAACAGCCACATCAAATACAAGATAATCCTGCCAATGGTGAGCACCAGAGGTTGGCATCACCAACCAGTAGATATCCACAAAATGCGCCAGCATAATCCAGATGCAACCAGCTGCGAATACACTCTTGTTTCGCTTCGCATGCCTAGACATGATCAAAAAGAACGGGATAAAGAAGTTCGTCACAATCAACGCATATGAAACTGGGGACCACCCATGCTCCAATCTATGCAAATAAAATTCTGTTTCCTCAGGAATATTCGCATACCAGTAAATCATAAACTGGCTAAAGCCGATATAGGCCCAAAACATTGTAAACCCAAATAACAACTTACCCAAATCTTGATAGTGCTCAGCTGTCACAGGCACGGTTGAGCGCATCAGCATGAGACTCATAAAGGCAAGACCAGCCAAGAAGCAACCTGCAAAAAAATAAACCCCAAATACTGTCGAGTACCAATGCGGCTGCAAAGACATCAGCCAATCAAATGATGCAAAAGACGTCGATAAGGCAAGAAGAATAATAGAGAAAGTCCCTACTTTACCCATAGTCTTTGTAAGCTCAAAGCGACCACCAAGATCCTGCTCAACAGATTTTCGGTAAAACCAGACGCCAATCCCAGTCCAAATCGCAAAATAAATCACGGCCCGAATCACGAAGAACGACATATTTAAGTAAGGCGCCTTTTTAATGAGAGTCTCATCAAGATGCCCTGTGTGGCTCCAAGGGAACAAGTCATGGCCAAACACAACAATCGGGATAAAAAGCACTGCGAAAATCGGCACGACTGCCATACCAAACTCAGCCACTCTTCGGGTCAAAACAGACCATCCAGCTCTCGTGAGATGCTGAATCAGCACAAAAAACATACAGCCTAATGGGATGGTCAAAGCCGATACAAAGCCGAACAAGTATCCATACATAGACCTAGTCGGATCGCTTGAGAAACCAAGTACCCAAAAGCCAAAACCAGCTGCTGCAACGATTAACAAAGTTAACATCTTCATAGCTTAAGTTCCTGAAGTGCTTTGATATAGGCGGCAATTGCCCATCGGTCTTGAATCGGAACCTGATGCTTATATGACGGCATCGTTCTAATTCCATTCGTCTCCACATCTACATAATGCTTCAATGGCTGTGCTCGCATGTAATCACTGTGAAAAGTCGTTGGCTTAATCGGCATGCGCCTGCCCACCAAACCATCGCCATCTCCTACTTTCGAATGGCAAGGTGCACAATAAATATCATATCGCTGACGACCTCGCTGCATTAAAGCATGCGTCATTGTCGGTTGTTTTAAGCCATCTAGATCGCCGTGAGCAATTGTCCCTTCAACGCGAGGTCTCATGTCACGCTGATCTGCAAAAAAGTCGCTTTCGCGATAGGCTTTGTATTTAATCTGCGTATCCATATTTGGATTCGGATGAATCGGAGGCTCGGTTGAAGTCCAGCCTCGGCAGCCGGAAATAGCCAAAGCAATCAGCACTATGCAAACCAGGTGGTTCCTCGTCATCCCGGGCTTGACCCGGGATCCAGTCAATTTCAAATTGAATCGCTTGCATTGTGCTGGATCCCGGGTCAAGCCCGGGATGACGGAGCCTTTGTGACAGGTGAATCCCCTCATGACTCCTCCAGCAATTCGATAGTGACCGCCTGGGTCTTTTCTAATAACTCACGAGTCTTATCAACATCAAACAACTTATCTTGTGCTTCAATCACAATGAAGAATCGATCATCTGTTACTTTTTCAAACGGCTTCGAATGAAACAACGGGTGATGCAGCCTAGGAAGCCCATTCAGAAAAAGCATTCCAAAAACAGCCGCTAACGAG
>JAESQZ010000116.1 GCA_016764955.1 Deltaproteobacteria bacterium
TTCAATGCTGAGTACTTCTTCGCTGGCCGCAGGGGACCTACCTATCGCAAGATATTCAGAGGCCCAACAACCGATACCTACTTGCTCCGCAACCGCCTGCGAGCCAACGCTCTCGTCTGGTCTCGTTGTGGTCGAGATGTGAACCTGCGTGCCAACACCAGCATGTTTGTTCGTTCATCCAGAGCAGATGCACTCTCCACGGTAGATAGCGCCGACATCCGTGCCGGCTTGATCTATCACTTAAGATGGAGACGCTGCCGCTAAGGCAAGCTAAGCTCTTACCATAAGTTACCAGCCGGCCTAGAAATAGGTCGGTTTTTTAGTTGTTTAGCAGCCAATTAAACATAATTTGACTAATTTTGGATATCATCCTAAAATGGTCAAATATGTGGATTAAAAGGGATTTTGGAAATTTTTTACGGCAAACTAAGACTGGAAGCCACCTTCCGGTCAAGGTTCTTAAGGGTCCTAGGCAGGTTGGCAAGACTTCGATTCTAGATCACCTAGGAACACATCAATTGGTTTTATTTGATGATTTAGGCGTTAGAAATTTAGCCCAAGACAACCCTGTCCTCTTTTTTAAACAGTTTTCTAAAAAAGTTATTTTAGATGAAGCCACATTGGCCCCCGAAATTTTCCCAGAGATCAAAAGGTTGGTGGATGCTGAAAGAAGGCTCATCAGAGCAGGCGAAGCAACGGCTGAATTGGACATCTGGGTTACCGGATCAAATCAAACCTTGCTTCAGCGTTCGATTCGAGAATCCCTGGCTGGAAGAGCAAGCTATTTTGGTTTAAACACACTTTCACTTCATGAACTTAAGCAAATTAAGCCCTTTGAACTTGCATCAGCCCTAGTGAAAGGTGGATGGCCAGAACTTTACGTCTCCCTTGATCTAGACCCGGTTCAATACTTAAATGACTTTATTGCGACATTTATTGAAAAAGACATCATTGCTGCAGCTGGAATTGAAAAAAGATCTGCTTTTAGCAAGATGCTTCAACTGTGCGCTGCACGTGTTGGGCAGCTCATTAATTATTCTGATATCGCCCAAAATGTTGGCGTAGATGTCACAACCATTCAGTCATGGGTGTCTTTGCTAGCTCAAAACGGCGTCCTCAAAATCATTGAGCCCTATTATAGCAATTTAAATCAGCGCCTCATCAAAACACCTAAGCTTTACTTCGAGGATAGTGCACTCGCTGTCAGACTCCAAGGCTGGACTCAATATGAGCCCTTGCTCTTAAGTCCTTACTTTGGTTCTTTGCTTGAAAACCTTGCGCTTTCAGAAATCAGTCGATTTTTTACCAACAGGGCTGTCAATCCAGAAATCCACGTTGTACGTTCGAAAGAAAAAGTTGAAATAGACTTTCTAATCAAACTTTCTAACAATCGCTACATCGCGGCCGAAGTTAAAGCCAAGCCTGTTGATTTCAGCTCGGCACAACTCAAACTGCTCGACACACTAAAACTCAATATTATTGAAAAGTGGGTTTTATCGCCAAGCAGCAGCTTGGATTTTGAACATGCTAAAAGCATTGCATTTGACGAAATTGCTGAAAATCTAGAGCAGCTTAATTAGAAGTCACCGATATGGCTTTTAGGCGCAAGTTTATCGAGTTCTGGCCAAAGATTTTTGCGGATTTTGACTTTGCTTGCTTGTTCTTTATAACCTGTTCGAATGACATCAGCTCGCATTTTGGCTGGAAAGTACTCTGGGTGCGGGCCTTCTTCCATGTCTTTTAAAAATCTAATCATCGGCTCGCAGCTCATACCAAGCTCAGCTAAAGCGCGCCCTGCAAATAAATCTGCCCGCGTTTCCTCGTAGCGGCAAAGTTTTTGAAGTTCCGTCATATTTAAAGGCTTGGCTTTTTTATATTCAGCCCATCGACGAGGTCTGTGGCCTATTTCATGCCCAATCGCCCCTACTAATACCGGGAAATTATCTTTAAACTTCATCAAAAAGCGAATCCCCACCATGATCATACCATTTTTGTCGATCATCGCAATCGTGCCATCAGCAAGTTGAAGCATATACTCATCTTCAGGGTCGCCAATCATGTGCACTAATTTACGCCGATACTTTTCGAGCTTGGCCAAGACCTCGGCAGCATCCGGGAAGTCATCTTCATCTAACAGGGGTGGCTTTTTCTTGCCAAATAAAGAATCTTCTACTTGCTCGGCAACTGAGGTTGCTTCAGTACCTTTAACAGGCCCAGACCAATCGGGGCCAAAGGGGTTTAGTTGGGAGGTCATCCCTGGGGAGATTTTATAACCCATACAACCTCTATTTTAGCATATTTAGCTGTTTAGCTATCCAGTCTGTATAACGATCTACCCGAGTATCCACACCCCCTCGCTCGCACCCTTTTGTGTCATAAGATCTCGAAGTCACGCCAACTAGGCTATATTCCCCGTTTGGAAGCAGCAAATAGGTGGCCCCGCCTGAGTCTCCAAAGCACTTTCGAGGACTGGAACCCTCTGAGCCAACCTGCATCTCCCAGTCCCCCAACTCGTTTATGTAGCTTCTTGCGCACATTCTTTTGGGCTCGGCACTGTTTTCTTGCTCGCCCCAGCCAATAATCCATACGGGCGCATTCTCGAGCACAGCAGCGTGTTTGTCACCCCGGGCTTGACCCGGGGTCCAGTCAATTTCCAAATCCTCCCTATTGTTTTTGCTGGATCCCGGGTCAAGCCCGGGATGACTGTGCGAAACCAAAAATTGAGCAGCCGGTAGCTCTAATGGCTCTTCAAAAATCAATAACGCCAAGTCGTTTTGTTGCCATAAGCCTGCTTCTTCTGGATTTTTAGGCTGATAGTTTTCGTGCTGAATCCAATGCGATGCCCATTTTAAATTGTGCATATTATTTTCACGCCCAATTCCGTAGCGAACTTTTTTCAACTCACCCCAATGATGTGTGATTGTCTCAGGCTTAAAACAATGTGCTGCTGTCAAAATAACTTTTGGACCAATAACCGTCCCGCCGCATATTGGGATCTGAATATGCTTAAGACCTAAAAATTCTATATCTACCCAAGCATCTGCCCAGATCTCAACCGAGCTTGGGAATTGAGTTGGTTTACAAGGCTGCCCATAATATATCGCCCGATGCTGCGACTTTTGCTCTGGCTTTTTGCCACAAGACAAAAATAACAACAAACAAAAAACCCATAGATATCTCATCTATGGGTTTTATTAAGCAGGGTTGTAAATTGTCGCGACAGCTGCCCTCACCCGATTTTGACAAGTCAAAATCTCCCTCTCCCGCGTAGCGGGAGAGGGTTTATATGATGTTAGCTATTGAGGGGCCACCATGGTGGTTTTTCATCACCATCCTTATCATCGTCTTTGTTGCCTTCTTTTTTCTTTTCTTTGACTTCGACGGTCACAACGCCGGCATCACCGAAATCAAATTTGTAAGTACCAGCTTTTTCAGCTTTCCATTCACCTGTGTAATCGCCTGTTTGATCTGGATCTTGCAGGTCAAGATTTTGATCATGATCTGCCAAGACTTCTGGCTTCGTGCCAGCATCCGCACAGTTAATATGCAAAATCTTAAACTTGACTGACTCACCCTCTTTGATTTTCACCTGATCCTTGATCGGTAACATTCTGGCAAACACTTCCTGATTATGGCAGCTAAAAGCGCCTATACCCTGTTCATCAATAGCTCGAATACGGCGACCTGAAAGCGTTTTACCCTTCATGGCTTCGATAGGTGTCCCACTCGAAATCACTAAGTTTTTAAGCTGCTTCCAGGTTAAATCTGGATTATTGGCTTTTAGCAA
>JAESQZ010000117.1 GCA_016764955.1 Deltaproteobacteria bacterium
GACTGCATCTGTGACTCCTTTGAAGGGTGCAGTTTTAATCTGTTGATAGGTATGTTGATATATTGCGGTCAACACATCATGCAGATTGGTTTTGTCCTTTGGTGCGATGAGCTTCCACAGGGATTGAACTTCTGGGTGATTAACCTGAATCGATTCGGTCGCTTGTAAATAGCCAGACAATTCGCTGTGATAGTTTTCCGGAATAATTAAATCGGCACTAAGCTGGTACTTAATTGCCTGCAGTGACAGCGTATAACGGTACGCCAGTTGCTGGGCGGAACTATAACCACTCCAATTGGCCCTTTTGCCGCTAACATCGCTGGTGAACATGTAATCCAATCCGTTATTTATGATTTGCTCAGTTAAAATACGCTGGCGTTCATTTTCTTCTGGAATATAGGTTCGAATCGAGATATCTGATCCATCACTCTGATAAGCCATGGTCAAATTAAAGGAATATATTTGGGTCGGTATAAGTTTATCGGAAAAATCACTAAATGATTTGAAATGCAAAGCAAAAATAACTACGAAAATCGCTACCAGGAGTTTGTCGATATGTATAGCGATTAACTTCAAAAGTATTTATTACCTCAATTATTGTAGCGCCAAATAAGCCTCCGCTACCACTTCCTTGGCAAACAGCGGGACCGATTGGAAGCGACTAAATATTCTGTTTCCGATCTAATAAAAGTAGATATTCAACCTTCTACTCTGTAATCAACAGCTGTGGATCAAGGCGAGTCGTTAACCAATTTAGTCTCCAGTCCAAATGCGGACCGTTTGCTCGACCGGTCGCGCCTATTGTCGCAATTTTTTCATTCTGGGTAATTTCCTGCCCCACTGCCACATCAATGCTATTAAGGTGAAGATAAGTGGTACTGATGCCAAATCCATGGTCGATAATAATTGTTCCGCCAGAGAAAAATAAATCTCTTTCAGCCAATGTCACAACACCATCTGCAGGCGCAACAACGGAAGTGCCGACTTTATTGGCGATATCCAAACCAAAATGTGGCCGTTTAGCTTCTCCGTTTAAAATTCTCTGGCTACCGTAAACGCCAGAAATTCGACCTTTTGCCGGCGTCACAAATTCCATTAAAAATGCGTTTTGCCCTGTCGCAGAAGATCTTGCCTGGCGCACTTTTTCGCCTTCCACTTTAATTCTGGCGAGGGTCTCTTTCGATTTTGGGTTGACCTTTTCCTCAGCCAGACCATCCACTCGTTCAATTTTCCACTGGCGTTTTTCAATATAAAGAGGGTATTTAACGGTTTGATTATTAGAACGGATCATTAACTGCACTTGCTCCTGGGATTCGCGTCCCACGCCAAAAACAAACTCTCCGGTTTCCGTTAAAGGTAATTTTTTATCTTTAAAATAGATATCACCATCGACCAGCATGCGGCCAACAATCATACTGCCTTGCTGCGGTTGTTTGGTAAAAATCTGCACCACTGGTTGGGCAGCAAAAGTAGAAAAACAACATAAACAAAAAATAACTGGAGCTATCAGACATCTATTTACTATTTTAAAGTTCATATTTTTTCCCTAAACACTAAACAACTATCACCACAGTGGCACAAAGAACACAGAGGACACAGAATTAAAAGAATAATCCTATTTCTACACAATTATTCTTTAGACTAGAGTTAGAAGTATAAAAGACATTTCATCTTTTACATTCTAACTTAATGTTTTTTCTCTGTGTTCTCTGTGCCTCTGTGGTAGAAATTTCTTTTGACTTTGGCTTTGACTTTTATATTGGTTTGACTTTATGCCCGCGCTTCCCGATTGGCAATAAACACTAAAGCCATTTCAATCCGCGCTAAGGTTCGCTGTTTACCAACCCACTCAAGGGTCATATCAATCGCTGGTGACATTCCCCCACCAGTGGCGGCTACCCGCAACGGCATGCCAACTTTACCCATACCAATGTCTAGCTCTGCAGCGGTATCATCAACCGCCTTTTGGATGAACTCAGCCTGCCAGTTTTCTAATCCGCTCAGTTTTGATTTAATTAGTTCTAGCGCCGGTTTTGCGACTGGTCTTAAATGCTTTTTGGCGGCTTTGGCTTCAAACTCATCAAAGTCCCGGTAATAAGTTGTGATAGCACTTACTAATTCATTAAGTGTCTGTGCTCTTTCGGCAAATTCAGGGATCAGGTTATCGATTTTTGGGCCATTGGCCAAATCAATACCTTGTTGATCTAAATGCCACTGCAAGTGAGGCATTAGTTTTGCGACAGGTGTTGATTTTATATATTGTTGATTAAGCCACTTTAATTTATCGGTATTAAAAGCTGAAGGAGCTTTGTTAATGTTGTTAATATCAAATAGCTCCTTCATTTCAGTGATTGAAAATATTTCCTGGTCACCGTGTGACCAACCTAGTCTAACTAAATAATTAAGTACCGCTTCGGGTAAAAATCCATCATCGCGATATTGCATCACACTCACAGCGCCATGCCGCTTAGAAAGTTTTTTACCATCATCACCTAAAATCATCGGTACATGACCGTACTCCGGAGCCTTCGCACCTAGCGCTTCGAAAATATTGACTTGTCTAGGGGTGTTGTTGATATGGTCGTCCCCTCTTACAACTTGGGTAATGCCCATATCCATATCGTCTACTACCACGGTAAAATTATAAGTGGGCGCACCATCGGTACGGGCGATAATTAGATCATCCAGCTCTTTGTTAGCTATGGTTATTTCACCTTTAACGACATCTTTAAAGGTTACAACACCCTCTTGTGGATTCTTGAAACGTATCACGTGGTCGGTTGACAAATCGATATCATCTGCACAAAGGTTTCGACACTTACCGTCATAACGAGGTTTTTCTTTGTTAGCCTTTTGGGTTTCACGAAGCTCCTCTAAACGCTCTCTTGAGCAAAAACAGGGGTAAGCCTTCTGCTGGGAAATAAGCTGCCCAATAACTTCTTTATAACGATCAAAACGGTGAGTTTGATAGATAGGTCCTTCATCCCAATCTAATCCTAACCAGTTCATGCCATCGATAATGGCCTGAACGGCTTCAGGGGTGGAACGTTCGATATCAGTATCTTCGATACGCAATACAAATTGGCCATCATTTGCCCGCGCATGTAGCCATGAGTAGAGCGCCGTACGAGCACCTCCAATGTGGAGATCTCCCGTTGGAGAGGGTGCAAATCGGGTTTTAACTGACATTGTTATTTCACTTATGTGTGGATCAGGAGGAATTGGCGCTATTCTATCAAATCATGTCCAAAAAAAATAATTAATTTAAGGGTTGACCGGATAGA
>JAESQZ010000118.1 GCA_016764955.1 Deltaproteobacteria bacterium
TAGCTAAATTCCTATTCGACTCTGGGATCTCACTTTGCCTAACTGAAACCATCCCTGATCATATAGACACCATCGCTGAAACCATCCAAAGACATGCATCAAAATTTGACTTTGTTTTTACTTCAGGCGGCATCGGCCCTACGCATGACGATCTAACTTATGAAGCCGTAGCCAAAGCTTTTAACTGCCCATTAAAGCTATATGAAGATGCCCAAAAGCATTATCGAGAAATCACCGGCCGCGATCTCGCGGGAGCTCGCCTCAAAATGGCTACTTTACCCGACAAAGCCGAAGTTCTTTGGACCGAAAATCTCTGGGTCCCTACGGTCTATATTCACCCTGTTTATGTGCTGCCTGGGATTCCAGAATTATTTACAGCCATGCTTCATAGCTTAAAGCCAAGATTCGATTTTCCGCCTTTCGAACGTCAGCTTCTTTATACCAATCAACCAGAAGCTGAAATTGCTTTTAAACTAGAAGAAGTCCAAAAGCGATTTCCCGAAGTTGAAATCGGCAGCTACCCGCAAAAAATGCCCGATGGCTTTCGGGTGATGATTAGCATCGAGGGACCAAAAGATAATGGCGTGCAACAAGTTGCTGAAGAGATTAGGAAGTTTATCTAAATCTTATCTATTTCCAGTAGGTAACTTCATAGTGTTTACCATTTGCTGGCAACTGATATTTCAAACCACTGGAATAAACTGGATGGTCTCCGCCACAACGAGAATCTAAAGTTCTTGAAGGAGGACCCCAAGCAAAGCCCTCGACTGGCCATTCTAGCACCTTCGCCACCGCTAACTCTTTGCCATCTGGTAACCTAACCCCATACTTATAGATGTTCATCACATTTCCAAAAGGCCAATAGATATTTTTCTCCTCGGGAAAGTAAGCAACCCACGGTGCATCCTTTTCACCTTCCCAGAGTCCCAACCTCGCTTCTAGATTTAGATTAAAGGACAAGGCCAAGTAATAATTGTATGCGTCTTGTTGGGTGCTGGCATATGCATCTTTGAGTGTTAACAGCAGATCAATGCCTGGATATTCTTTATTGAGGGCATATTGAGCTCGGTATAGGTTTGGGTTCACAAGGGCTATCTTAATAGACTTAATCATATTTGAATTTCGAACTAACTGAAGGAATTGATTTTCTGCTCTGTAGCCACAATCATGTAACAGCATCCCATACCTACCAAGCTTCTCCATGATTTCAGGGCTAAAAAGCTCAGCTTTATCCATGCGATCTTTATTTGGCCTCAAATCTCCCACTTCAAGATCTGTAAATATGGCCGCATCGTTTCCTTCGGCTTCAATCGAATTGACGATAATAATCGGCTTAAAGAGATCAACTCTAAAATAAACTGGAAGCTGGTGCGAAAATGCATCGGGGTTTTCAGCCACAATTGGGATATCCCGAATATTGCGCAATCGAATATTTTTTATGTTTTCCCGACGTATATAATCATCCAAGAGTTTCTGAGTATTTTTTAAAGCTTTCTCAGACGTATAAACTTTATCATACCACAAGAATACATCAGCCTTTGGATTCGCGCGCGCCCACTTAACAACTGGTTCAATCAGCCTGTCCTGTGCGTTAGCCGCAAACTCAAACCCAACGTAATCTCTCGAGTTATCGGTGGCATTGATCCACATTAAGTTGATTGAGTATTTTTTAATTCTAGAATTATCATTCTCCCCGACTTGTTCCTGGATAAAAGACTGCTCTTCTTCAAACCAGTTAAAGCTTGGCCAAGAAGCTAAAAATAAAACACCACATAAAATCGACAAGAGTTTAAACATATCTCACGTAGTTTATAGGACATGTCACAATGATAGCCAGCACCTTAATTGAATTATTTAGCGCTCTACTAACTCTAAGCCATATGCATTGCTACAAAGCATTCGGCCAAAAAATCAGCTCATCACTTGAACTTCCTGAATTGCCTCAAGCTGATTTCGACACACCAGATATCGAGATTAACCCTGCTAATATAGCCAAACCTATTTTTAACATTCCTCAAGTCGGTTCTTTTGCAGTCCCCAATCACCAAACAGTACTCTTTGACTCCCTGAGCTCAACTCCTGAAGATCATATCCGGCTATTTTTATTAGGCTCTTGCATGGGAGTCGCCTTACAAAAAAAGGGTTACTTGTTGCTGCATGGCAACGCGATCATCAAAAACAATGCTTGCGAGATTTTTTTGGGCTATCCGGGTGCAGGTAAATCAACATTGGCTGGCCGCTATATCCAACAAGGCTATCAAATTCTAAGCGACGACGTTTGTGCAATCAAATTCGCACCCGAACCAATCGTGATGCCGGGCTACCCATATATCAAACTCTGGGAAGACTCAGCCAAAATGCTCGGCCATGATATTAGACAGCTTAAGCCAATTGCTTTGCGCGAAAAAAAATATCATGTGCCTATTCACAAGAGTTTTTGCAAAGAGCCGATGCCGCTCAAAAAGATTCACCTGTTGCCTAAGCCATCAGCCGTGCCTTCGGCACTGAATCAGGCTGGCAATACATACCCCCGGGCTAACGCCCGGGGCTTTATTCATGCATCCGCTTCGCGGATACAAAAGCTCCAAATCCTGCTTGAAAACACCTACCGGCTCTCGCTTATTGAAACCCCACAAGAACGTGTTAGGCATTTAAAACAATGCCAAATACTTCAATCAAGCGTCCCTATCAATCTCCAATTGGGCAACTTTAGGCAATAACGCGCAAGATTCACTTGCGCAATGTTGCGCGATATGGCACAATGGAACCCGTGAAGACTCTTATCCAAAACCTATATCTACGCATGACAGCTGAGCTTTCTGAGATCAAGCAACTAAGCCCTGAGGCTCTTGATGCCCTGCATCGTTATGCGCGGATTAGCACCATTGGTGCTTCAACCCGTATTGAAAACGCAATATTAACAGATTCTGAAATCAACTGGATTGACACAGTTTTAACAGCAGATGCCAGACCAACTGCATTCGATGCCAACCGACACCTAATTGAAAATAAGCTCTCCAAGGATCGTGAGCGCAGCATCGAAGAAGTTGCTGGCTGCCGCGAAACATTACACCTTATTTATGAGCAAGGCTCAGACCTAATCCCTCTAACCCAAACCACGGTACGCTCACTGCACTCATTATTAATGAAGCACTATCA
>JAESQZ010000119.1 GCA_016764955.1 Deltaproteobacteria bacterium
CGCCAGGGTGACACTGAATTCGCCAGGGTGACACTGAATTCGCCAGGGTGACACTGAATTCGCCAGGGTGACACTGAATTCGCCAGGGTGACTATGTTTTGTCAGCTTAAAATTGAGCGTGCTCTTTCAACCGAGTAAACACCTTTGATTGCCTCTAGTGCCCGGAAAATATGCTTTAGCTGGCTTAAATCAGCTATGCCGCACTTGAAAGTATTAACCGCATGACCATCTCCATAGGTTCTGCAATTGGCCTCCGAAATATTCACATTCATTTTACTAAATACCGATGATATCTCAGCCAACATGCCTTCACGGTCATCTGTTGTGATCTTGATAAACACTGGCCTTCTGAGCGTGGAACCCTCATCCCAGTTCACTTCAATGCGTCTTTCGGCATCAAGCTCCAAAATTCGTGGGCAGTTGCGGCGATGAATGGTCATCCCTCGGCCTCTGGTTACAAAACCAATCACCGGATCGCCTTTTACTGGCATGCAACAGCGCGCATAGTGAACCAGAACCTGTTCAACACCTTCAACTGTAATCCCTGAGTAATTTTTTCCAGAAAGACGATCAATAATCTGCCCAAAACGACTTTTTGGTGCCTCCCCCACTTGGCTTTTTAAAAGCTCTTTCGGCAAAACTTTTTGCACCAGTGTTTTGGCGTCTGTCTTGCCATAGCCCAGTGAAGCCAAACCGTCGTGTTTCAAAAACTCAACTAGATGCTCTTCTTTCAGCCATTTTTGTAGCGTAGTCCCATAGCGCCTAAACTCTTTTTCCAAAAGCTCACGCCCAAGCTCTTCGCTGCGTTTTCGCTCCTGCTGTCTTAGGTGACTGCGAATTCTGGTTCGTGCTCTTGAAGTTTTAACAAACTCCAACCAAGAGCGATTAGGTTGTTGATTTTTCTGGGTGATAACCTCACAAGTATCCCCACTTTCGAGCACCTGCCTTAAGGGCGCTATTTGATTATTCACCCTGGCTGAAATGCAGTGCATGCCAACATTGGAGTGAATGGCAAAAGCAAAGTCTAAAACAGTCGCGCCTCTTGGAAGCTCAATCACATCGCCCCTGGGTGTAAAAACATAGACTTCTTCTGAGAATAAATCGACTTTAACGGAGTCTAAGAACTCATTTGGGTCCCGAAGTTCTTGCTGCCAGTTCATTAACTGGCGTAGCCAGACAAAACCCTTGTCAGCCACCTCATTAACCTCAACCGGCTGCCCACCATGCTCTTTATATTTCCAGTGAGCCGCAATCCCAGACTCAGCAACCTGGTGCATATCAAAAGTTCGGATTTGGATTTCAACCCGCTCGCCTTTTGGACCAATCAGCGTCGTATGCAAACTTCGATAACCATTGGGTTTTGGCATCGCAATATAGTCTTTAAACTTACCAGGAACTGGTCGCCATAACGTGTGTATCGCACCCAATGCTTCATAACACTGACTAATTGTCCCCACTGACACTCGAAAGGCAATTAGATCATGAATATCCTCGAAATTCATGTTTTTATCGACCATCTTTCGGTAGATAGACCAAAGATGTTTAGGCCTTCCAGAAACATCATAACCGGTCATCTCAGCATCAGTTAGAGCCTTCCTTAAGTCTTCTAGCACCTCTTCAATAAAGCGATTTCGCTCATGCCAAGTTTTGCCAACTTTTTCTTTTAAATCTTGATAATCTGCTGGCCGTAAATATTTAAAACTTAAATCTTCTAGCTCGGTCTTAATCCAACCCATCCCTAAACGATTGGCAAGCGGCGCATAGATTTCCAAAGTTTCTTCTGCAATGAGTTCTTGCTTTTCCGGCCTCATATACTGAAGTGTTCTCATGTTATGCAAGCGATCGGCTAACTTAACCAGCAAGACACGAATGTCTTTCGACATGGCAACCAGCATCTTACGAAAATTCTCAGCCAGCTTTTCTTCGGTGCTCTTAAATTTAACCTGCGATAACTTCGTCACACCATCGACCAATAAAGCAATATCTTTCCCAAATAACTGCTCAATTTCTTCTTGTGTCGCAAGCGTATCTTCAACCGTATCATGCAGCAGCCCGGTGCAAATACTGGCTTCATCTAAGCGCAACTCTGCCAAAATTTTAGCCACTGCCATCGGATGACTCAAATAGGGCTCACCACTTTTCCTGGTTTGGCCAGCGTGCACTTTAGCCGAGTAAACATAGGCCTTTTGGATAAGATCAAAGTCAGCCTGAGGGTGATAGCTTTTGATTATTTCGAAGATATCATTCAACCGAAGCATAAGAGTCTCTAGGATAACATGTTATTCTCAATAATCATACTTAAACCCTGCCCAACTCCGACACATAACGTCGCCAACCCTATCTTTTTTTTGCTTCGGATCAAATTATGTGTGAGCGTCGTTAGAATCCGCGCCCCTGATGCTCCTAGAGGGTGCCCTAAAGCAATTGCGCCGCCACTAATATTAACTCGTTCCGGCTTTAAATTAAGTCCCAGAATTACTGCCAAAGCTTGAGCTGCAAAAGCTTCGTTTAGCTCAACCAAATCAATATCTTCTATGCCCATACCCAGACGCCTTAATAATTTTTGGGTAGCAGGCACAGGGCCTAGACCCATAAATCTCGGGTCAACTCCTGCAGCTTGAACACCCAAAATTCGCGCCATAGGCTTTAGGCTATTATGCTTTGCATAATCAGCAGAGGCGACAAGCAAAGCAGCCGCACCATCGTTTAACCCTGAACTATTACCGGCAGTCACAGTGCCACCTGATTTAAACACTGCTTTCAAAGCAGCCAGTTTTTCAATAGAAGTATCTATTCTAGGCCCCTCATCCCGATCAAGTTCTGGGAGCTTTAAAAGCTCGGCATCAAAGTAGCCTAACTTTTGAGCTTCAAGTGCCTTTTGATGGCTTTGAAACGCAAACTCATCTTGGTCTTTACGAGAAATCCCATAACGTTCCACAATATTTTCAGCTGTTTGGCCCATGGACTCCAGGGGGAAAAGCTTGGCCATTTTGGGATTCGGAAATCGCCAGCCTAAGCTGGTATCAAATATGGCTGGAGCCTCCGGGCCCCATTTGTCATGCCAGCGAAGGCTGGCATCCAGTCCAGTAACGCC
>JAESQZ010000120.1 GCA_016764955.1 Deltaproteobacteria bacterium
ACTTATCGTTCGATTCATCGTGAACCCCCTAGTTTCACAGAGCAAAGTACTGAAGTTAGTGTTTTGGAAACAGGTATTAAAGTTGTAGACTTGCTGGCGCCCTATTCTCGAGGTGGAAAGATTGGCCTCTTTGGTGGTGCTGGTGTCGGTAAAACTGTTTTGATCATGGAGCTGATTAATAATATTGGTAAAGGCCATGGGGGTTTGTCCGTATTTGCGGGTGTTGGTGAGAGAACCCGTGAAGGTCGAGATCTTTACAACGAAATGCGTGAGTCCGGTGTTATCAAAGTAGATGAAAAAACTGGCAAAGTTTCTTCAGAAGACAGCAAAGTGGCTTTGGTTTATGGGCAGATGAATGAACCGCCAGGTGCTCGCGCTCGTGTGGGGCTGTCTGGTTTGACCATCGCTGAGCACTTTAGAGATGATCTTGGCCAAGATGTTTTGTTGTTCATCGATAATATCTTTAGATTTACCCAAGCAGGGTCAGAGATATCTGCTTTGTTGGGTCGTATTCCTTCTGCCGTCGGTTATCAGCCGACGCTGGCAAACGAAATGGGTATGCTTCAAGAGCGTATTACGACAACCCAAAAGGGTTCTATTACTTCTGTGCAAGCGATTTATGTGCCGGCAGACGATTTGACTGATCCGGCACCGGCAACAACTTTCGCTCACTTGGATGCGACGACTGTGTTGAGTCGATCGATTGCTGACTTGGGTATTTACCCGGCGGTAGATCCCTTGGATTCAACGAGTCGAATCTTGTCTCCTGAGACTTTAGGGCAAGAGCACTATGATATCGCTAGGCAAGTTCAATCGACTTTGCAGCGCTATAAAGATTTGCAAGATATTATTGCGATTTTGGGTATGGATGAGCTTTCTCCTGAAGATAGGCAAGTGGTGGCGCGAGCTCGAAAAATCCAGCGCTTTTTGTCGCAGCCCTTTCACGTTGCTGAAGTCTTTACGGGAACTCCAGGCAAGTATGTGAAGCTTGAAGATACGATTCGTGGCTTCAAAGAAATCGTAGATGGGAAGCACGATGACATCCCAGAACAGGCCTTCTATATGGTCGGTACGATTGAAGAAGCTTTGGAAAAAGCGAAAACACTATGATCGAACTTGAAATCGTAACCCCAACCAGGCCGCTTTTAAAGACTCTCTGCAAGTCCGTGACGTTACCTGGCTCTGATGGTGAGTTCCAGGTTTTACCTGGCCATGTGCCCATGTTGGTTGGCTTAAAACCAGGCACGGTCCAGTATGAAGATAAAAAGCTCGTAATTGCGGCAGGTTATGCTGAGACAGATGGAAAACGCGTAGCTGTTATTTGCGAGGGGGCGGCTTGGCCGCATGAGATAGATCTGGCCTCTGAAAAGACTTTGCTGGAACAGCTTGAAGCGAAGCTCTTGCAAACCACTGCAGAAGATGAGAAAAACTTAAAAGCGGTTGAGGCACAGATCGAAAGTGTGACTGCGCGTATTAGTGTTCTGTGAGTTTTTATGGCTTTTGTAGGAATTAAAAAGAAGCGCCCTGCGGTGCTTAAACCAGACGTCGAATCTTGGGCGTCTTTAAAACCCAATCAAATTGGAATTAGCCCAAGGGCAGCTGAGCACTTGAAAGTTTTGCTCGAGAAACAAGAACCAGGCACTTTAATGCGAGTTGGCTTGCAAGGCGGGGGTTGCTCTGGTCTTAAACCCTATTTTGATTTTGAAGCCAAAGCTTCTGATGCAGATCAAATATTTACCCAAGATGGCGTATCTGTTTGCGTGGATCCAAGATCGATGAAATTAATAGGTGGATCTTGGTTAGATTTTGACGGTGGCTTCAAAATCAAAAGCGAACGACTCAAACGCTCTTGTTCGTGCGGTGAATCGTTCGCTATCAATTAAAGAAGATTGGTTGCGGGGACAGGATTTGAACCTGCGACCTCCGGGTTATGAGCCCGACGAGCTACCGAACTGCTCTACCCCGCGTTCATAAAGAGAGATAGCAAATCACGTTCGATTGTCAAGGCCCTGTCTTTAGAAAAGCGCTCTGAAAAGCTAAACTCAATTTGGCGTGTGTTATTGGTATCCAGTCCCATATTGTCATTCTGGCGTAGGCCAGAATCTAGACCCTGGCCTTCGCCAGGGTGACTTTCCGCTGGTATGACAAATTGGATCTGGATATCAAGTTTTTCGCGTAGCTCTGGGCGGTTTTGCGACCACTCTACACAAACAATAGCCTGCTCATCTTCGACTAGGCTTAAAACACCTAGATCTTCTAAGTCTTGATTTTGAACCCGATAGAGATCTAAGTGATGAATAGGAGGTTGAGTAGGATAAGTATGGGCAATGGCGTAAGTCGGGCTTGAGACTTCTGACTCAGCGCCAAAATAGCCGGCAAGTCCCCTCATGAAGCAAGTTTTGCCAGCGCCTAAATCGCCATCTAGAGCAATTTTAATTGGTGCATTAAGATGTTTAGCAAGTGCCTTGGCTATTTGTTCGGTTTCTTCAGCCGAGTGGCTAAGAAGCGAGAAGTTGGATGTTATCATACTTTAATAACCTAAGTTTTGCTTAAGGAATTAAAGGACATCATCATGGCTGATTCGTTTTCGCCCACGGATGTGGGCATAGGTGCCACAGCCCAGCCCAAAGGGCTGGGTTTATGTCAGGACCCTCACCCCACATCGCCGCCAGGCTTATAGTGACGACACCTTGGGATTTAAGTTTTCGATGATATTCTTCCATTCCTTTTAATTGTTAAAGGCTGCTAAAATGTCATCTGGCAAATTGTCGAAATCAGGAGCGATCTTAATCTGGCCTTTCAATAATCCGAGTTTCCTAGTAGTTCTGCCTTCAACAGTGGGAATCAATTGAGCGATGACTTTTCCAGATTCCGTTATGTGTACGCTTTTACCTTTTGATACATGTTTCAAAAGCTTCTCAAAGCATGTTTGAGCTTCATGTTTATCAATAGTTAGCATAAGAGCTATTTTAACTTGATATGGTAAATCATTCAAGGCCTTTTAGGAAAACGCCCGAAATCAGGCTTTCTGCGCTCCAAAAAGGCATCGCGGCCCTCTTGGCCTTCTTCGGTTTGACAAAAGAGCAGGGTGGCATTGCCAGCGAGCTCTTGTAGGCCTGCCTGGCCATCGCAGTCTGCGTTCAAAGCTGCTTTCAAACATCGAATAGCTAATGGCGAGTTCGCCAAGATTTCTTGTGCCCACTTGTCAAC
>JAESQZ010000121.1 GCA_016764955.1 Deltaproteobacteria bacterium
GCACCTTCGCCTGTAAGATAGTAGCAAAGCAATAGCACAACAATACTGGACCCCGGCTCGGAGGCCGGGGTGACAGGTTTAACTATTTAATGGTTGCTGTAGCGCCAACTGCTTCAAGTTTGGCTTTCATGGCGTCAGCATCAGCTTTAGCAACGCCGGTCTTCACCATTTTAGGAGCGCCGTCTACCACGTCTTTGGCTCCTTTCAGGCCCAAGCCGGTTAGCTCGCGCACAACCTTAATTACTTGGATTTTCTTATCACCAATAGTGCTCAGCTCGACGTCGAACTCAGTCTTCTCAGCGGCAGCTTCTGCACCACCACCACCGGCAGCTGGAGCAGCCATCACCATGCCGCCGCCTGAAGCTGCTTTCACATCCCATTTCCCTTCAAGCATTTTAACCAATTCAGAAGCTTCCAAAATGCTCAACTTGGATAGCTCATCACCTAATTTTTCAATATCTGTTGCCATGTTTATTCCTACTCCTTATCTTTATCTACTTTTGCTTGGATGACGCCTAGCACATGCGAAGCTGGTGCATTCACCTGAGCCAGCAACTTAGCTGGAACAGCTTGCATGACACCCAACAACTGAGCACGCAATTCGTCAAGACTTGGCAACTTCGCAAATGCTTTGACTGCCGCCAAGTCCAATCTATTTCCGGCATTAAAGCCAGATCTAATTTCAAATTTTTCAACGTCTTTTTGGTACTTCACCAATATTTTCGCAGGACCAACCGCATCGGTCGTGCTCCATGCAATAGCCGTTTGATTCACAAAGTCATCAAACAGAGGCTTTGCTGGGGTCGTATCAACTGCAATCTTTGCAAGCTTGTTTTTGACAACTTTAAATTGAATACCAGCTTCGTGAAGCTTACGCCTTAAAGTCGCAACTTGGTTGCCATCCAAGCCTTGCACGCTACCCAATACAATTGACTCTGCAGACGCAAAAACGTCTTTTAGAAAATCAATCTGTTCTTGTTTTTGAACTCGATCCATTTACACATCTCTTCAAAAAAACGCGAGACGTGTGTTTGATCTAAATTATTAGAATTCACACTTCGTCTCGGCAGGTTATTTAAGCTTTTAAAAAGCCCCTGCGGTCTTCGACAAAAAATCGTTTACTCAGCAACCGCCACTACTTCACTAAGATCAAGCTTGAGCCCAGGGCCCATGGTTGATGAGATGTTCACTTTACGCACATACAAACCCTTTAGGGAAGAGGGTTTCGCGCGCAAAACAGCACCTACTACGGCCTTCAAATTATCTTGCAACTGCTCAGACGAAAAAGACACACGGCCAACTGGCGCATGCAGATTACCAGTCTTATCAACCTTAAAGTCAATCTTACCAGCCTTAACTTCTTTCACAGCCTTGCCAATTTCCATGGTCACGGTTCCAATTTTGGGGTTTGGCATCAAACCTCTAGGGCCCAAAACCTTACCAAGCTTACCAACCACCATCATCATATCTGGCGAAGCAATGACTTTATCGAAATCCATAAAGCCTTTTTCAATCTTCTCAGCTAAGTCAGCAGCACCTACGATATCAGCGCCAGCTTCTGTTGCTTCGTCTGCCTTAGGGCCTTTAGCAAAAACGGCTACCCGAACGGTCTTACCGGTACCATGCGGCAAAGCCACAGCACCACGGACGTTTTGGTCAGCATGCTTTGGGTCTACACCTAAATTAAAGGCCACATCCACAGACTCATCAAACTTGGCTATTTTGCTACTTTTAACCAAATTACAGGCCTCTGCAAGCGAGTAGCGCTTTTGAGAGTCTATTTTCTCAGCAACTGCTTGATACTTTTTTCCACGTTTTGACATAATATTTAACCTACAACCTCAATACCCATTGAACGGGCTGTCCCTGCAATAATCTTAACTCCCGCCTCAACGTCATAGCTGCTCAAGTCGGGTGCCTTGGTTTCAGCTATTTTGGCCAGTTGTTCTTTGGTGATCTTACCAACTTTTTCCTTACCTGGGTTTTTAGCACCAGAGCCAGGCTTACCTTCGGTTTTAAGACCGATTGCTTTCTTAATTAGAATAGAAGCCGGAGGCGTTTTGCACTCAAAAGTAAACGACTTATCCGTATAAGTGGTAATGACGACTGGAACAAGCATTCCAGCCTGATCTTGCGTGCGAGCATTAAACTCTTTACAAAAACCAGGGATATTCAACCCATGCTGACCCAACGCAGGACCTACTGGCGGTGCAGGCGTTGCCTTGCCAGCCGGAATTTGCAACTTAATCAATGCAACGATCTTTTTCTTAGCCATAACTATTTCCTAAGTTTTTTATTTAGGCAGATTTTTTTGGGTTACGCAATACGCTCTACCTGCGTATAGTCCAACTCCACAGGTGTGGAGCGACCAAAGATGGAAACTAAGACCTTCAGCCTCTGCTTATCAGCCTTCACTTCTTCCACATCTCCGTTAAAATTAGCAAACGGGCCATCAATCACTTTGACTTTATCGCCCTCTACAAACTCAACTTTGATGCGAACCTGAGGCTCACCCTCAACCATGGCACGCATTCGTTCCACTTCAGCAGGACTTAAGGGCACGGGATTTCGAGCATTTCCCACAAAACCAGTCACTTTGAGTGTATTTCGGACCAAGTGAGCTGTTTCATCTGAAAAAGCCATTTCAACCAGAATATAACTCGGGAAGCACTTGCGGGTTTGGGCTTTACGAACCCCTGATTTGATCTCCTCTACCACTTCAGTAGGAACCCAAATCTCACCAAATTGGTCCTGCATCTTATACTGTTCGATGCGCTCCTCAAGGTTAGTTTTAACCCTGCTCTCATGTCCGGAGTAGGTATGAACTACATACCATTTCAAACTTGTTTCTTCAGTCATTATTTATCCCAAAAAGAAATCATTATTGGATAGCCAGCCAAAAAATGTATCAAAAAATCCCAATATTACAGCCGCAACCAAACAAACTGCTATCACCGTATAGGTAGACTTGCGAGTCTCTGCCCCAGAAGGGAAAGCCACTTTGCCAAGCTCTTCAATACACTGTTCTACAAAGTCCCGGGACCTTTGGTTCAAAAAAGCTGCATAAATCGCGATCAAAACCGCTATTCCGCCACCTATTAGCTGCGAAAGCAAGAAATTTTGGCCCAAAATCGGGATGTCATAGACCCTAAACCACTCAAGTACCTCTTGGGTCGCATAAGTAAAGACCAGCCCCAGCAATAAAGTGGCCAAAACGTAAAGTAGGAGTACCCAGGTTCCTTTGGATCGCATGCAAAACTCCAAAATAAGCGTAAAAAGAGAAGTCATGTGGATAGCACTGCTTGCGAAAATTGTCTAGTCTGTTCCTATGCGGATCAAAAAGCTCACGATCTTCGGATTTAAATCATTTGCCGATCGGGTAATGATTCATTTCGATGAAGGCGTAACCGGGATTGTAGGCCCCAACGGCTGTGGAAAGTCCAATGTTGTCGATGCCTTACGCTGGGTTATGGGTGAGCAAAACGCCAAGCAGCTGCGTGGCAATCAAATGAAAGATATCATCTTTAATGGTTCGCAAAACCGTGGCCCAATGGGCCTTGCCGAGGTCATATTGACCATGGAAAACGACGGTCAGTCTATCCCAACTGAATACACCCATTTTGATGAAATTGAGATCACCAGAAGGCTTTATCGAAACGGTAATTCAGAATATGAAATCAATAAACGAGCCTGCCGTTTAAGAGATATTGCTGATTTTTTTATGGGCACAGGAGTTGGCTCTAAAGCCTATTCTATTATTGAACAAGGCCGAGTATCTAACCTAGTGCAATCTAAACCCGAAGAACGCCGGAAAATTATCGAAGAAGCCGCCGGGATCACCAAATACAAAATGCGCAGAATCGCTGCTGAGCGCAAAATGCAAAGCACCCAACAAAACCTCTTGCGTATTCAAGATATCACCGGGGAAATAGAAAAGCGGCTCAATTCACTTGAAAAACAAGCAGAAAAAGCCGAAAAGCATCAGCGTCTACAAAACGAGATCAAATCTCTTGAGCTTCACGAAGCCTGCATGCGATTTTTTGAGTTCAGCAACCGCATAAGCTTCTTATCTGACGCACACAGCACCAATCAATCAGCTTTAAGAAAAAATTTAAGCGAAATCGAAAGCTACGAGCTCGAAATCCAAAACGAGAAAAACAAACTAGAAGAACAAAAAAGCAAGTTAAGCCTGACTTATAATCTTATCCAAACCACTGAAAATACCATTGCGCTTGCCAAACAAGATATTCAATTTGCTCAAAGCACTTTGGCTTCTAAAACCAAACAAGCCCAGCACATAGACGACGAAAGCAAACGCCTAAACAACCGTATTTTTGAGCTAAACCAAGAACGCGAAACGCTCATAACTCGCAAACAAGATCTAGAAGGCTCAAATCAAACAGCCCAAGCAAAACTCGAAGAAGCCTCAGAGGAAGTCCAAGAGCTCACGCAAACCAGGGTAGAGCTTCACCAAAAGCAAAACCAGCTTCAGGCCAAAATCTTGCAAGCAGCAAGAGAAGCCACTCAGGCGCAAGGCGATATCAACGCTTACAAACAACGCCAAGAGCATGCCAAGCAAAGAACAGAAAAGCTCGACGAAGAGACAAAAGCCGTTCAAACTCAAATCGAAGCTCAGCAACATCAAAAAGAAAGTTTGGTTAAAGACATCGCTCAAACCAAGCAAGCCGAGCAAGAACTCTCTGAAGAGCTCAAAGCACTTCAAGAGTCTTTCACAAACATTAGAAGCCAAATCGAAGAGAATACGAGCCAGCAAAAAGAGCTAGGTGGAGAGTTCTCCAGTAAACAAGGCCGCCTAAGTGCTCTCAAAGATACACCTACTGACTCCAAGCAACCTGAGCACCCGCACTTAAGCCATGCCGCCGAGCAAGTAGAAATCCCCGAGGCTTACGAGAGCTTATTTGAAGATGCCTGCAAACAGCGCCTCGAAGCCTATATGGTCCCAAACTTAGACGAGGGCTTTGAACTTGCCAACCAAGGCCGTATTCGATTTTTCGAGCAAAACACAACACCAGTTAGATATGAAGTCGTCAAAAGCCGAGCAGAAGCACTATCAAAATGGCCCCAGGCTCGCCAAGACGGCGTAATCTTAATCACAGAGTCCGGCGAATTATTTGATATTGATCATTCTTGCGTAGCCGGCGAACGTGTTGCAACTGACGGTGTCCTAGCGCGTAAACGCGAGATAAACAGCCTTGAAGAAATCCTCCCAGATTTAGAATCACGCTCTCAAACTCTCGAGCAAGAATTAGTCTCTCTCAAAGATAGGCGTGGAGAAGTCGAAAGCGAACTAGATGCGCTTAGAACGCGCAAACAAACCGTCTCGCTCAGCTTAGCTCGTTTAGAAGAAGCCCTTAAAAACAAAGACTCTCAAGAAAAGAATCTTCACAATCGACTCGAGTCAATTAAACGCGAACAGCAACAGCTTGAGTCCAACCCAGATCAAACAGACGAGAAACTTGAAGCCCTCCAGAAAAAATGGAGCCTCGCTCTAGAAGAACACGACAATCTCGAAAAAGAGCTTGCCGAACACCAAGCAAAAATTACCGAATTTGAATCCAGCTACAGTATTAGAAGCGAAGCGCTCACACGCATCAAAATCGAAGCAGCCAGCAGCCAAGAACGCATGGACCACTTGCGTCGCTCCATCGTCCAAGTTGAACAAAACTTAAAAGACATTCGAGCCCAAATCCAAAGCCTCGAAAAACAATCTGCTGAGATTATTGAAGACGAGACTTCTTTAACCAATCAAGAACAGCAAGCAACTCAAAAAATTACCAAAGCAGAGCAAGAGCTTCAAACTCTCAACGAAAACAAAAAACGCGAACAAGAATCCTGCAATAACCAGAAAGATTTTATTGCCAAGCTTGAAAGTGCCATCTCCGAACAGCGCGCGCTAATTACCAAACTCCAAGAATCTCATGGCGATTTAGCGCTTCGAATTCGCGAGTCAGAACTTGGCCTAAGCTCTCTTGAAAGCCGGATATTTGAGAAATATGAAGTTCGACCTTTCGAAATCTTGCATGACTATCACTTGCTTGATTTTGACCTAGAAAACTTTGAACCCACCCTTGCCAAACTCAAGCGTGATATCGACCGCCTCGGGCCAATCAACCAAGGCGCTATCGAAGAATTCGCCGAACTCAAAGAACGCTATGCCTTCTTAAGCACACAAGGCGCAGATCTCTCAAACGCTTTGGAGCAGCTAGAGTCAGCCATCAAGAAAATTAACGAAAACACCAAGCAGCGCTTTGAAGAAGCATTCAACGCTGTCAACGAACGCTTCTCCAAAGTTTTCCCCAAACTCTTCAGAGGCGGCAAAGCCTGGCTGGAACTCGTAGACCCAAGCGACATGCTCAACACAGGCATCGAAATCTACGCCCAGCCCCCGGGCAAAAAGCTGGGGTCAATTGCCCTTATGAGCGGTGGTGAAAAGGCTTTGACTGCTATCAGCTTGATTTTCGCCATCTTTTTAATCAAGCCATCGCCTTTCTGTTTGTTAGATGAGGTTGATGCGCCATTAGATGAAGCCAACGTAGACCGCTTTGCCCAAATGGTCCTAGAGATGTCCAAAATCTCGCAATTCATTATTATTACCCACAATAAACGCACCATGGAAAAAGTGGACCATTTATATGGGGTTACCATGGAGCAGGCGGGCATCAGCAAGACTGTGAACGTCAAAGTCAAAGATATCGCACCTGATATCGTTGGCCCCGGCAGCCAAGAAGCCTTTGTGCAGTAGACACAAAAAGCTACAAATCTAACCAATTTTTCAGGGTCTTTCCAATAAGGTCCAGCTCTTCAGCTGAGACCTTACCAATGCTTTGCTTAATCTTTTCTTTTGGAATACTCACGATTTTGTCAACCATGATTTGAGATTGATGTTTCAATCCATTGGCTGCAGTTGGCTTGAGAGTAACTCGAATCAAAGGTGCATCATTCA
>JAESQZ010000122.1 GCA_016764955.1 Deltaproteobacteria bacterium
AAAAATTCAAGTAAGCCCAGTGGCAGGATTAAAAGATGCTATTGCTGCGACTGGATTTTTCAACAGTGGCCATTTAACTTACGAAAATAGCAATCTACCCCAGTCTTTCGAGTTTATTAAGCGCTGCTTAGGCTTTAGGCGTAATGGTGCTGCAAGCCTAGACTTGGCTTGGGTAGCGATGGGGCGTTTGGATGTCTACTGGGAAAAAGGCTTAAAGGCCTGGGATGTGGCTGCTGGTGCACTGATATTGCAAGAAGCCGGTGGTCAGGTGGGTAATTATGCTGGGCAAGCTTTGGATATTTTTAAAGGCGAAGTGCTGGCCACCAATGGGAAACTTCATGCGCAGAGCCAATCTCTTTTGATATAATAAATTTCAGGGGGATTTATGAGTGATAAACTTGGTGGTTTCAAACCTGCTGCTCCAGTGGCAGGCGGTGGAACTGAAACTGCAGGGGGAGTTGCTGCAGCGCGTCCTCCTGAACAGCTTCAGGATTCCACTGAGTTCCATCCTTTAGGTGATGCGCCAGAACAACTAAAAAACAAATCATTGGATGAGCTGCATGCGTTAGCAGATGTTTTTAAACCAAAAAGCACCTGGTTTGAACCAGATGATGAAGAATTAGAACGACGATCAATTCACAGCAAGATCCAGGATGCGATACAGGCTAATCAGGAGTTGGGTGATTACGTCGCTGGAAGTCAGTATCAGGAAGCCGAGCTTACTAATTGTATAGCGAGAGGTGCCAACCCCAACATGCGATTCCCCGATGGGCATCGATATGAGGGTTTGAACTTGGCGCAGGTAGTTATGCTGAGAGCTCCTATGCATACCATAGAGCATGAGCCTGATAGTGATAATATTAAGATTTTGAAGTTTCTGTTAGATCATGGTGCGGATCCAAACAGTATTTTTGGTAAAAGCGGAGGAGGGTTTGAAGGGATAAGCTTAGCGCAGCTGGCTGTTGTCAAAGATGATTTTAAGATGTTGGTATTATTACTGGATAAGGGCGTACATCCTAACCAGCAGTTTCCCACTCAGGGACCATTTCTCAAGGGCCACATCAATCAGCATTATGCTGGCTTGAGTTTAGCACATGGGGCCTTAGTGCAGTGGAATCGTGTTGATATGCTGAAGCTACTTGCAGACAAGGGAGCAAATCTAGATGCTGGTTTACGTCAACTGCTTGAAAAAACTTGGCCAAGCACGCGAGAGAAAAAACAGCCTCTAGAGTTTATGAAAGCACCAGCAGTCGCTGGCGGTGTTAAATCTGGAATAAGAGCGGATGATGATGCAGTTTCTAGTGTTGCTTCAGCGGGCGCTCCCGCTACTTCTGCAGCAGGGGTGGGTGATGATTCGGCTGCTTCAACCGATACGAGTTTTTCTTCGGATTCAGACGACTCAGCACAGGCGGGTGGTGGCGCAGCTGCTACTAACGCGACTTTGAAGGCTACCTCTCGTGTTTCCGAAGCTGCTAGTTCGGATCTTGAAGTGCACCTGAAGCGCTTTTTGGAGGGCGTGGCTGAAACTAAGAGACTGCTGCAAGCAGGGCTTGGTAAGTTGGCTCAGGCTGAAGCAGACAAGAATATGACGGAGGACGAGCTAAAGGCTTTTGAAGATCAGGCTTTTAATCAGTTTCATAAGACCCATAACATGGAAGAATTTAACGCGATGGTGGAGCGCATCAGAATGGCCAGGGTTGTGCAGCGTGGTGAAATGCTTGGAAAAACCAGTCGAGAAATGGTTGATTATTTTCTGCAGGAGATGACCCCAACAGGTGAGCTTCCGTTTCAAGAGGTGACTAGTAGTCTTCAAGGATTGGCTAACTTGGCTTCAAATCAATTTACGAGAAAATGGTTGATTGGGCAGTTACGGGCACAGGCAGATTCTAAGGGTGCGCAAAGATTGGCTGATCAGCTAGAGTATTAGCGTAGTAATCGATCGTGGAAGGATTTTTTGACATCTGATCAAAAAGTTCTGGCTATTGCAGGCGGAGGTGCGGCAGCTGGAAGTAGTGCCACTATTGCCCAAGCTGAGAGAAGATCAGATATTATAAGAGCCATTCATATCGTTCTCGAAGATGAGATCATGGCGAGAAATAGGCAGGCTAAGCCAAATAGTTCAGAGCTGGTGCAGGATTTAACAAAATTGCGAGATTATTTGGGCTGTCATTGGGAAGATGAAACTGTCCGCTTTGAGTCTGCTGCAGCTAGGAAAGAACTACTTGGGCAAATGTTAAAACTTAACGACAATCTTGTGAAAAATAGAGCAAGTATAGAGAACTCTGACGAAATCACTAGTCATGACTTGGAATACTTTAAAAGGTTTATTCAGGCAGTGTCTGCTGCAGAAGGTTCAGCTGCTATTGGTTATAGATTGAGAGCCTTGGCATCTAGGTTTCCGGAAGCTGATCAGATAAGGGCAGTTTGTGTCGGTTTGGCAGCTACGGCTGATAAGATTATAAACGTCAAGAAGTGAGCCTTCTTACCAGATTGGCTATTTCATGCTAAGACTCCAAAATCTCTTATGGACCTAAGCCAATTACAACAGCGATTCAGGGCAATCGAAAGTGCTTTTCGATTGGAGCCCAAGCAGAAAAGAACACTTGAGCTGGGTCGTTTGATTGAGGATCCAAACTTTTGGTCTGATCAAAGCCGAGCAGCTCAAGTTCAAAAAGAAAAAGTATCGCTGGACAAAGAAGTAACGCGATTTCTGCATGCTCGCCAAAGTATTCAAGATTTGAGGGAGCTTATAGAACTAGCTTCGGGCGATGAGTCTGAGCTTCAAGAACTAGAGCCTGAGTATAAAAGATTCGAAAAAGAGGTTCATGATCTTGAAATCGAACGCATGCTTTCTGGTCCCAATGATAAAAACAGCGCGATTTTGAGTGTGAACGCCGGCCAAGGTGGCGTTGATTCGCAGGATTTCGCCGAGATGCTTTTGCGCATGTACACACGCTATGCTGAACGTCGAGGCTATAAAGTTGAGTTGGACGACATAACACCTGGTGAAGAAGCTGGTATTAAAAGTGCAACGATGACGGTTTCAGGTGAGCATGCTTATGGTTACTTAAAAGCCGAGATTGGCGTGCATCGTTTGGTCCGTATATCTCCGTTTGATTCGAACGCTCGCCGGCATACTTCGTTTGCTGCTGTCTGGGTGATCCCTGAAATTGATGATTCTTTTGAAGTCGATATCAAGCCAGATGACTTGAGAATAGACACCTATCGAGCAGGTGGTGCTGGTGGGCAGCATGTGAACAAAACAGATAGTGCCGTTCGTATTACTCACCTTCCAACCAACATTGCCGTGGCGTGTCAGGCTGAGCGAAGCCAGCTGAAAAACAAGTCAAAAGCCATGAAGATTTTAAAATCTAGGCTTTATGACTTGGAAATGAAAAAAAGACTAGCCGATAAAGATAAAGCAGAAGCCGAAAAACTTGAGGCTTCCTGGGGTTCCCAAATTAGAAACTATGTCCTAGCGCCTTATCGGCTGGCCAAAGATTTACGAACTTCTTATGAAGTCGGTAACGTTGACGCTGTTCTTGACGGAGAAATACAGCCTTTCATCGAAAGTTACTTGATGCAAACAAGCAGTTCTTGATAGCGTGATTTTTGTGAAACATCGTCGTAGTATTAATTTGAATAGCGAAATCCAATTTCTGATCCGAAATTCGAAAGTAGAAACAAAGTTTTCCCCTAAGGCGGTAAAGCTCGCTAAGCAATTTGGCAGCACGCCTAGCGCCAAAGAGCAACATAAGCGCACGAATCTTAAAAAACTGCCGCTTTGCACAATCGATGGCGAGACAGCCAAAGACTTCGACGATGCGGTTTATGCTTATAAAAAAGGCCGCGATTTTTGTGTGATAGTCGCGATTGCCGATGTAGCCCACTATGTAACTGAAAACTTGCCAATAGATATTGATGCCATCAGGCGATCGACTAGTATTTATTATCCTGGCAACTGCATTCCAATGATTCCAGAAGAATTATCTAACGGCCTTTGTTCGTTGAAACCCCGCGTCGCTCGGCTATGCATGACGGTATCTTTTAGAGTAACACCCTCTGGGGCAGTTAAAGACATAGAAGTTGACCAAGCAGTGATGCGTAGCCAAGCACGTTTGACCTATACTGACGTTCAAAAACTAATTGATGATAAGTATACAAAGCTGCCTAAAAAAATGCCCAAAGCGGTTTTTGAAAGCCTCAAAGTTTTGCAGAAAGCGAGTTTGGCACTGCGTAAAGCGCGTGCAAATCGTGGCTCCATTGACTTTGACGCCAACGAGGCGGTCATAATATTAAGTAAAAATGGAGAGCCTTTAAGCATTGAGTCCTCAGAGCGTTTAGAAGCGCATCGCTTGATAGAAGACTTAATGATCGCTGCGAACGAAGCAGTGGCGTGTTACTTAGAGAAAAACAAAGTTCGGACGATTTTTAGGATTCATGAACCTCCAAGCTCAGAGAAAATCAAAAATTTCACGGAGCTGGCCAATAGCTTAGGCGCACTGACACCTGGCGTGGCCAGGCAGTTGGCTAAAGCCAGTGAAGGCCCTGCTGTTTTAGCTAAGCTGATTTTGACTTTTGAAAAGCATCCAGCCAAAGCAACGCTTGAAAACGCGCTTTTACGCTCGATGATGCAGGCGCGTTACAGCCCGAAAAACGTTGGGCACTATGGCCTTGCCTCAACAAGTTATTTGCACTTTACGTCGCCGATTAGGCGTTACCCTGACTTAATCGTTCATAGAGTCTTAAAAAATCTAAGGACTCGCAAAAAAAGCAAGCGTGACTTGGCCCAAGTTGCTGAGCATTGCAGTGGGCAAGAGCGTAAAGCGGTTGATTTGGAGCGGCAGATACATGCGCTCCATGCAACTTGGTTTATGCGCAACAAGATTGGCGAGCGTTACAAAGGTGCGGTGACGTCTCGAACAGACTTTGGTATTTTCGTGCGTATTAATAAATATCACGTGGAAGGCTTGATTCATGTGTCGACATTAAGGCCTGGCGATTTGAAACGATTCCAAGTTGGCCAGGAGATTAATATTGAAGTCGTGGGTGTGAATCTAGCCCGGCGCTTTATTGATTTTGTTTGGGTCCCACATAAACCGTAACCGTACTGGCCAAACGCTTCCCATAAGATCGATGCGCACCATCTCCAAATTGCATCGTGAGCGTACGCTTGCCTGGTGAAAGCTCCAAAATCGCTTCAGTCTGCCCCTGGCCAAAATGAATACTCTTATCAGTCGTTGGGATAATCTGCCCCTTTGGGATTTCGCCAGCAGCGTTATCAATCAAAATATGATGATGCCCAGCATTTTGATTTTCGATATCTTGCCCAGCAGGTTTTACCTCTAACCCCCGAACGCCAAACTTGATTAAGAAAGTCGACGGTACTTTTTGGTTATTACTCAAGTTCTCAAAAAACACTTCTTGCTCCGGTTTTTTGTTGCAACTGTCAGGGCAAGCAGTGAGAAAAAATAGCGAGATTAGTATTAAGCGCATCATAGATTCTTCTCTATGAGGAGAGAGGCGTTTTGGCAAGGGCAAAGCAAGTGACCTCGTGCCCAGCTGATTCTAAAACGCTTTTGGCAGATTCAAGCGTGGCGCCAGTTGTCATAATATCATCGACCAATAAGATTTTTTGAGGCGAAATTTGTTTGCGCAATTTATAACGATCTTTGGTGAGCTTTAAGCGCTCCTCTTTGGATTTCACGAGCGATAACGGCTTGCTGAATTTGCTTTGAGTGAGCAAATCATAAACAGGCAAGTTAAGCTGCGTGCCAAGTGTGAGCGCAAAAATAGACGACAAATCAAAGCCACGCTTCAAACGCCTGCGCCAGTGGATAGGTACGAACGTAATGCCAGCGAGACCTGTCACCCCGGCCTCCGAGCCGGGGTCCAGGCTTTTACTGGATCCCGGGTCTAGCCCGGGATGACAACGAGCAGCATTCTCAACCAAATACCCCATCAACCTTCTCGCCTTAACCTCACTCGGCCTAAACTTAACCTGCTGAATCGTCTTTCTGATCGCCCCCGAAAACGAAAAAATGGCCTCTTCGCTTTCTAATGTCCTAACAGAAGGCTCGCAGTGAAAACAAAAAGCCTCTCCCCGGCTTTCTTTTCCACAGGATAAGCATTTATGGGGCCAGAGGGCTTCTAGGAGCCAGTTGAGCATTTTGGCGGGCCTCATAGTGAAGCTAACGGCTTAAAAGAAAGCCTTATTTCATGAGTTGCCACATGAGTTAAAATATATTTAACCAAAACATTGATTTTTAATCTCTGGTTCATTATATTTAACCAATGGCGGAACTGTTTTGGGGAAAGGTTTATTTCAAGGATGTATTTGCAGGTTATCTGAGGCAAGAACCTGGGGAAACTGTCTCATTTGCCTATGATGCTAGTTACCTGCAGTCTAATCTCCCTCCTATTGCCCACACGCTTCCTCTTCAAGAAGCTGCGTTCAAAAGCCATAATGGCTTGCATCCATTTTTTGATAATCTTGTTGCAGAAGGCTGGTTGGAAGGGGCCCAAAAACGTCTCTTGGGTAAACGCAGTCTGTCACGATTCGAGCTGCTTCTAGCGTTTGGGGCAGATTGCGCTGGTGCTGTTTCTGTTGTTGATCCTGAAATAGAAAAACGAACACAGAGTTTGTTGGATGTACATGATCCTAAAGAAATGGCATTGCTGACGAGCAGAGCCTCTCTTTCAGGGGTTCAGCCGAAAATTACGCTCATTGAGGAAAAAGGAAAGCTGCGCCCAGCCCGATCGAATGAACTTAGTACACACATTGCCAAATTTGCTTCACGAGGGCATCCAGATCTGCTTGATAATGAAATTTTGACGACAAAAGCATTTAAGTCGCTCTTACCCTCGGATGGCGTTGTTGAATTGTATATGGGTGAAATAGAGGGTTTTAAAGAGCCTGCTTTAATCATCAAGCGATTTGATCGTTATCAAGGTGCTCGATTGCATTTTGAGGAGTTTAATCAGCTTCTTGGAAAACAATCTGCAGCAAAATATGATGGCTCACATCAGGAAATGGCTGAGTTTATTTTAACATCAGACAAATGCCTTCCCGTTCAAGCTTACCACTTGTATGCACGCGTTTTGGCTGGGCTTCTGCTTGGAAATACCGACATGCATTTTAAAAATTTTGCCATGTTCCATACTGAAACTGGGTATCGCTTAACGCCAAGCTATGACCAAGTTTGCGCGGCATTATACGATTATAAAACGCTAGCGCTCTCTATTCGTGGAGCCTCAAACTTGCGAATTGGAAATCTAAAACCAAAGCATATTTTAGAACTTGGCAAAGAATTTGTTCTTTCCTCACAGGCTATCCAAATGATTGTTGAGCAACTTGGGAAAAACTTAGATGCCGCCAAGCAATCTATTGCTGAGTCTCCTGTTGGTAGCATAACGATGAGAGATCAATTAATTGACCAGATGGAAAAACGATGGAACGGAATATTCGCCTTAATTGGCAAGAGCTTGTCAGCGAAGCAGTAAGTCGCAGGAAGCAGCAGCGACTGACACAACAACAGCTCGCAATTCTCGCAGGCATTAGCAAGCCAACGCTCAACAGCTTTGAACAGGGGAAAACCAACATTACAGTAGAAAATGCAATGAAGGTGTTGCGCCTGCTAGGGCTTCTAGGAGCCAGCCCAATTCTCTAAATGCAGATCTGGAAATCTAGTAATCATCTATCTCCAGCTTTTTGAATTTTTCGTAAACATCTAATGGTTTGTTCTTGACAATGTAGCTAAAAATGCTGGTCTCTAGCGGTGTCAAAATCAGATGTCACGTAGTGCGGACTTTTAAAGAAATCGTCCCAAGACTGAGGCTTGGGTCGAATGATTAAACAGTCTCCCACCTTTTCAATCCAGACTTCAGGTGTCCCAAGGTGGGTGGCGGTTGCAGTAAGCGCTTCAGCTGTTCCATGAAAACATATTACCACAACATGATGTTGAAATGCACGACAATTCAACATTGTGTTTAAGGCTGGAAACCTTTACGTCCGGCACTCCGCCACTGAAATCTCCGTTTTGGCTATTTGCTCTAAGCTTAAGCCCTCAAAGCGTTTTCTCGTCTGTGGACGCCTATAGAGTAAGTAAAG